>CAXDKI010000013.1:0-10100 GCA_963990215.1 uncultured Flavobacteriales bacterium
CCCAATTGCGGATGTGGTGGAATTGGTAGACACGCTAGACTTAGGATCTAGTGCTGCAAGGCGTGGGGGTTCGACTCCCTTCATCCGCACCGAAAAAGCCCTAGCGTTTGCTGGGGCTTTTTATTTCATTTTCAGTAAGCTATACTAAAAGAAAACTGTATTTTCGCAGCCCTTTTTTAAGAAAAACTAAACACAAGGAATAATGAATATTACGCAAGAGCGCATTGACGATTTAAACGCATTATTAAAAGTACAAGTAAGCGCTGCTGATTACCAAGAGAAAGTAGATGCAGTGATTCAGAACTACCGTAAAACAGCTAATATCCCTGGTTTCCGTAAAGGAAAAGTGCCTGTAGGACAAATTAAAAAGATGTACGGAAAAGCTATTTTGGTGGAAGAGGTAAACAAGCTAATCCAAGAAGGTATCTATAACTACATTACCGAAAACAAGGTAGAAGTTTTAGGAAACCCATTACCAACAACTTCAGAGGTAGATTGGGATAACGCTAGCGATTTCGATTTTGAATTTGAAATGGGATTATCTCCAGTGTTTGAAGTGAAAATGGACAAAAAATCGAAGTTCGATTATTTGAAAATTGAGGCGGATAAAAAAATGGTGGATCATTACACTTCTGATATGGCCAAGCGTTATGGTTCAATGACAAATCCAGAAAAGTCTGAAAAAGCAGATTTGATCATGGGTGATTTCACACAGTTAGATGCGGAAGGAAATGTGTTACAAGGGGGTATCAACCACAGTGCTTCTATTGCTTTAGATGTAGTATCTGATAAAAAAGCGCAAAAGGCGTTGACAGGTGTGGCGCAAGATGATGAAGTAGTCGTGAAGATTACGAATAAATTCTCTAGTGATGTAGCACACATGCTAAACATCAGCAAAGAAGACACAGAAAAATTGAACTCGAATTTCCGTTTCACGGTAAAGAGCATCAACAGAATGATTCCTGCAGAAATGAACCAAGAGTTATTTGATAAAGTGTTTGGTAAAGATGCAGTGAAAAACGAAAAAGAGTTCAAATCAAAAATCAAGGAAGAGGTAGAAAAGTCGTTTGTTGGCGAAAGCGATAACAAACTGAAAAATGATATCATCCTTCAACTGATTGACAAAGTAAATTTGGAATTGCCAGATACTTTCTTAAAGAAATGGTTGGCGCAAAGCAACGAAAACGGCTTAACTGCTGAGCAAGTAGAGGCAGAGTACGATCAGTATTCAAAAAGTTTGAAGTGGCAACTCATCGAGAACAAAATCATTAAGGATAACGAATTGGAGGTGAAGCACGAAGATGTGATTGCACACACTAAGGAGTTGATCGTTCATAACTTTGCACAATACGGACAGCCAGCTCCAGAAGACAAAAAGTTAGATGAGATTGCTGCCCAAGTGCTAACAAACGAAGAAGAGCGTAAGAAAGCTTATAATCAGCTTTATGATGCGAAAACATTGGAGCTTTACAAATCGAAATTTAAGCTGACTGAGAAGATTGTCACTTATGACGAATTTGTTAAATTAGCTTCCGAACAATAAATAAAACATACATGTTTAATCCGGAAGAATTTAGAAAATACGCCACTAAAGAGAAAGGCATTAGCAGTTTAATCCTTGATCGATTCGAGTCGGCTTATGCCAATTACATCTCACCAACCATTATAGAAGAGCGCCAAATGAATGTGGCTTCTATGGATGTGTTCTCTCGTTTGATGATGGATCGTATCATCTTTTTGGGAGTGCCAATCAATGATTATGTAGCGAATATTATTCAAGCGCAATTGTTGTTTTTGGAGTCGGTAGATGCTGAAAAAGACATTCAGATTTACTTAAACTCTCCAGGAGGAGGCGTTTATGCCGGATTAGGAATTTATGATACTATACAATACATCAATCCAGATGTAGCTACCATCTGTACAGGAATGGCAGCGTCTATGGGAGCAGTGCTGTTGTGTGCTGGTGCCGAAGGAAAGCGTACTGCTTTGAAGCACTCTCGTGTGATGATCCACCAACCATTAGGTGGTGCACAAGGGCAGGCATCGGATATCGAAATTACAGCTCGTGAAATCCAAAAACTGAAAAACGAATTGTACCAAATTATTTCAGACCACTCAGGAAAATCTTTTGATGAGGTGTGGAAAGATGGTGATCGTGACTACTGGATGACTTCAATAGAAGCGAAAGCATACGGTATGATTGATGAGGTTTTAGTGAAAAATAAATAATAAATACCGAATATTAAGTAGAAAAGCACACGCCTTTGGTTGTGTGCTTTTTATTTACCTTTGCATCATGGCAGAAGACAAAAATATTTCTTGCTCCTTTTGTGGGAGAGACAAGCAAGACACCCAAGTGCTCATTGCAGGAATCAACTCGCACATTTGCGATAGTTGCATTCAGCAGGCAACTGGCATAGTAGAGGCAGAAGTAGAAGGGAAGGATAGAGCCAAGATTGCTTTGCAGATGAACCTATTAAAACCGTTAGACATTAAATCACATTTGGATCAATATGTCATTGGACAAGATGATGCTAAAAAAGTATTGGCGGTAGCGGTATACAACCACTATAAAAGATTGATGCAACCTCCATCAGAAGATGCGGATGAAGTAGAGATTGAAAAATCAAACATCATCATGGTTGGAGAAACAGGAACAGGTAAAACGCTTTTGGCAAGAACTATTGCTAAGGTGTTGAATGTGCCTTTCTGTATTGCCGATGCTACGGTTTTAACCGAAGCTGGTTATGTAGGAGAGGATGTAGAGGCTATTCTTTCTCGTCTGTTGCAAGCTGCCGATTACGATGTTAAAGCTGCCGAAAGAGGAATCGTTTTTATAGATGAGGTAGATAAGATTGCGCGTAAGAGCGATAATCCTTCTATTACTAGAGATGTGAGTGGAGAAGGGGTGCAGCAAGCCATGCTGAAATTATTGGAAGGCTCAGTCGTGCAAGTGCCACCACAAGGGGGTAGAAAACACCCAGAGCAAAAAATGGTGGCCATTGATACACGCAACATCTTATTTGTGTGTGGCGGTGCTTTTGATGGTATTGACAGGGTAATAGGCAAGCGTTTAAGTACGCAATCTATTGGTTATGCTTCTACTAATAAAGAGAAGGTAGATAAGGAAAACCTCTTACAATACATTGCTCCTCAAGATTTAAAAGGCTTCGGATTGATACCCGAATTGATTGGTCGTTTACCAGTGCTCACTTTTTTAAATCCATTGGATAAAGAGGCGCTTCGACAAATCTTAACAGAGCCAAAAAACTCCTTAACTAAGCAGTATGAAAAATTGTTTAAGATGGATGATATGGCATTGAGATTTACTCCTGAAGTATTAGATTTTATTGTAGAAAAAGCAGTAGAATTTAAGTTAGGTGCAAGAGGACTTCGCTCTATTTGTGAAGCAATCATGATAGACGCTATGTTTGATGGTCCTTCGGAAGAATCGCAAAAAAAAATTGAAGTGACTTTGGATTATGCCAAAGAGAAAATGAGTAATTCAAAACTGCATAAACTAAAAGCAGCATAAAAAAAGCAGCTGATTGGCTCCTTTTTTATTTTTCGTAGGTGATAATACTGAAGCCGCAAGCATGTTTTTCATCTGCTTGGTGATTGACTCTTTCAACTTCTTTCCACTCTTCTGATAGTTCAGGAAAAAAGGTGTCTCCATCAAATGCTTGATGCACCTTAGTGAGATAAATTTTGTCAACCAAATTTTCTTCTAGCGCAAGCTTGTAAATTTGTCCACCACCAATAACAAATGGTTCGTTATCACCATTGTGTTGAGACACCTCTAATGCAGCTTCCAAGGAGTTGACAACCACACAGTCTTCAGCTTGATAATCGCTTTGTTTGGTAATGACTACATTGGTTCTGTTCGGTAATGGACGAAAGCGCTCTGGAATTGATTCGAAGTTTTTGCGCCCCATAATCACATGGTGTCCCATTGTGGTTTCTTTGAAAAAATGCATATCTTTTGGTAAGTGCCAAATGAGATCATTGTCTTTTCCTATCACGCCATTTTCGGCTACTGCAACTATTAAAGATACCTTCATTAGTTTTTACTCACTTTATAAATAACACCTCTTTCTGATAGGTAATTGCGCACAAAATCAAAATGTACCCCTAAATATTCAGGAGGAGATATTCCAATTCGATTATATGTTCCTTCTGTCACTAAATTGGCAACTGCTGTGCAGGTAAATCCTGTGGTACGCGCCATGGAGATGGTTTCGTCTTGGTACCTATCTAATAAATCATAACGATAACTTGTATACTTTCCATTTTCCTTTCCTTTCATGATAATACGCATGACAGTAAAATCTTTTTCACCTTCTTTTAACTGCCATTTTGGGAACAGTAGTTTAGCAGTTACATCTATCGGGCGAACCATTTGTCCGTTTACTTCAATCTCATCATAAGAAAAAAACCCGCTTGCTCGCAACACCTTTAAATATTCTATGCAACCTGGGTATCGCAAGGTCTTTTCAATCATATTGGGAATGTGTGGCATGGTGTCAATCAAGCTTCTTAATCCATCTGAATTCCAACTTTCTAACGTACCTACTCCTTCAAACTCTATCAGTTCGGTGTCTGATAATGCTTCTTTAGTGATGAGTTGACTATTTTGCACATAGCGCGCAGGACGGATGTATTCTTCAATAACATCAATAGGAGAGAATACCGCTTTATATTCGTAAGGCCATTCGCGAACTTCTGGCAAACCGCCTACCAAACATTCGTAATCCGAAATCTGCATTTGCGCATCATGATGTCCTAAAATGATGTTTCCCATGCCAGGAGCCACACCGCAATCCATGACTGCAACCACGCCTTTTTCTTTAGCTAGTGCATCCAACTCAAAAGGATTTTCTGGAAAAAAAGAGATGTCTACAATGTTTTTTTCTGCTTCAATAACAGTTTGTAGCATTTGATAGCCCATAAATCCAGGAACAGCACCTATTACCAAATCAAAATCTTGGATGACATTGGTTAAAGTGTTTTTATCCGACAAATCGGCTTGTATAGTTTGTATATTATGCGCTTGAAGTGGAGCTAAAGCTTGCTCGCTAATATCTACTGTAGTTACACGGTGTTGTTTGGCTAAATCTTTAGCCATTACATTGCCTACTAGGCCCGCTCCAAGAACAACAATTTTTGCCATTATACCGCTACAATTCCTTTAATGTGTGGGTGTGGATCGTAATCTACCAATTCAAAATCTTCATACTTGAAATCGAATATATTCTTTACTTCAGGATTGATTTTCATCTTTGGAAGCGGTCTAGGATCACGGCTCATTTGCAGTTTTGTTTGCTCAAAGTGATTGGTGTAGATGTGTGCATCTCCCAAGGTATGTACGAAATCACCTACTTCTAAATCACACACTTGCGCCATCATCATGGTTAGCAAAGCGTAAGAAGCAATATTGAATGGAACACCTAAAAATATGTCCGCACTTCTTTGATATAATTGGCACGATAGTTTTCCGTCTGCCACATAAAATTGAAAGAAAGCATGACAAGGAGGCAAGGCCATTTGCTTAATTTCTCCTACATTCCAAGCGCTTACGATAATTCTCCTGCTATCTGGACTATTTTTCAGCGCATCTACTACTTGAAAAATTTGGTCAATGTGTTTTCCGTCAGGAGTAGGCCAACTTCTCCATTGGTAACCGTACACATGCCCTAAATCGCCATTTTCATCAGCCCACTCATCCCAAATGCGCACTCCGTTTTCCTTCAAGTATTGAATATTGGTATCTCCTTTTAAGAACCATAACAGCTCGTAAATGATGGAGCGTAAATGCAACTTTTTAGTTGTTACACAAGGAAACCCCTTCGATAAATCGAAACGCATTTGATGGCCAAATACACTTTTCGTTCCTGTTCCTGTTCGGTCTGCTTTGAGTGTGCCTTCTTGCATCACTCTTGTCATCAATTCTAAGTATTGTTGCATTCTTTATTTTTATAAAATCATTCCCACAATTACGGCTGTAAACAAGGATGCCAATGTTCCTGCTATTAATGCCAGTATTCCTAATTTGGATAAATCTTTGGTGCGTTTAGGCGCTAAAGCACCAATACCACCAATCTGTATTCCTATAGATGCAAAGTTGGCAAATCCACATAAAATATAAGTAGCAATAATAATGGATTTTTCTTCAAAAAACTTCCCGCTTACTTTCAAATCTGCTAGAGAAACATATGCTACAAACTCATTTAGGATGGTTTTTTCTCCTAAAAGTTGTCCAACGAGTACAATATCTTCTGCACAAACACCCATTAGCCAAGTGAGAGGCGCTAATGTGTAGCCCAAAACAAACTGTAAAGTGAAGCCCTCATACTGTCCGTTACTGATGCTCGCTACCCAATTATTGAGTCCTATGAAATCGCCAATAAAATCTTGTAAAAAGTAATTGGCCATGGCAATGAAAGAGATAAATACCAAGAGCATAGCACCCACATTTACGGCTAATTTTAATCCTTGCGTTGTTCCTATGCTGATGGCTTCCAATGCATTGGCTCCAAGTTGTTCTTCCGAAATACTCATATCTTCATTTACTTCTTCTGTTTCGGGTAAAAGAATTTTAGCGGCTACTATAGCTGCAGGAGCCGACATTACGGATGCAGCCAATAAATGCTTAGCGAAAAAGAGTTGTGCTTCCGGATCGTTTCCTCCCAAGAATCCAATGTATGCGGCAAGAACACCACCGGCAATAGTAGCCATTCCTCCACTCATCAAGCATAATAATTCTGATAAGGTCATCTTATCAATGTAGGGTTTAATAAGTAATGGTGATTCAGTTTGCCCTAAGAAAATGTTTCCTGCTGCGGCTAAACTTTCCGATCCTGATAGTTTTAAGGTTTTTTTCATGAAAAGAGCAAAAGCATACACGATCTTTTGTAAAATTCCATAGTAGAAAAGCACGGAGGTTAATGCCGAGAAAAACAAAATAGTGGGTAATACCTGGAAAGCAAAAATGAACCCAAAAGAATTTACATTTTCTATTAATTCTCCAAAAAGAAACAATGAACCTTCTCTGGTAAATCCTAAAATAGTAACAAAAACAGAACTTAGCCATTCAAAGCCATTTTGTATAAAAGGAACCTTTAAAATAGCTACTGCAAATATCAGCTGTATTAGTAATCCTTTCCAAACTAATTGCCAATCAATTCTTTTTCTCTTGCGCGAAAAAGCAAAAGCAACTCCTATTAAAGTGGCCATACCTAGTAACCCTCTAAGTAGTGCCATTAAGCTGAATCCATTGCTTTTGTGAGGTTCTATTTTGGCTGCTTTAAAAGTAAACAACACGCCATTTTCTTCTAATACTAAGTTAGTGTTAGAGATGTTGATATTATAACTCCTACTAGTGTCGATAGGGAGGGTGTAATGATAAGTCAAAAGTTGATTGTTTTGCACCCAACTTCCTTCTGCAATTAGTGGAATACTGCTCAGTTCGTATTCGAAAGTACCATTTTCATGCAGAAGCATAAAATCGCTATCTGCAATGGGTTTTAAGTTTTTCTCGCTGGTGTCATTTGCTAAACGAATGCTTTCGAATATCCATTTTTGACTAATGTTTTGTGCGAGTGAAGCTGAAGAGATAAGAATAGTAAGAAGTAAAAAATATCGCTTCAGCATAATGTGTGGTTATTGGCGTTTATTAATCTCGTCTCTAATTTTGGAGGCCCGTTCGTAGTCTTCTTCACTAATACTTTTGTCTAGCGCTTCTTCCAATTCGTTCAAAGATAAGGAAGCAAATTCACTTTCAATCTCTGGAAAGCCTACTTTTTTCGTTTCCACGGAAGGAGTTATATCTTTATCTAATATGATTCCAGCATCTTCCATAATGGCTCGATAGGTAAATATTGGAGCATTGAAGCGAACAGCTATTGCTACAGCATCGGAAGTTCGTGCATCTATTTCTAGTTCTTTTCCGTTGTTATCTACGCAATAGATAATAGAAGAGAAAATACCGTCTTTAATGGAGGATATAACAACCTTTTGCACACGAACATCGTATCCTTTGCAAAAAGTGGTGAACAAATCGTGTGTAATGGGGCGCTCTGGTTTAATTTCGGATTCGAGTGCTACAGCTATCGCCTTAGCTTCGAAACTACCAATAATAATAGGAAGTCTTCTGTTTCCAGTCAGTTCACCCAAAACAAGGGCATATGCCCCTGTTTGGGTTTGACTGTATGACAAACCAACTATGTCTAGTTGGATGAGTTGCATGTGTTAATTGTTTGCCTTAAAGTTACGAATTTCTTCGATAAGACGAGGGACTACCTCGAAAGCATCACCAATAATACCGTAGTCAGCAGCTTTGAAGAAAGGGGCCTCTGGATCTGTATTGATGACAACCATTACCTTAGAGGAGTTAACACCTGCTAAGTGCTGAATAGCTCCTGAAATACCAATAGCAATATATAGGTTTGGCGCTACCGCTTTTCCTGTTTGACCAACGTGTTCTCCATGTGGTCTCCAACCAATGTCTGATACCGGTTTAGAACAAGCAGTTCCTGCTCCTAAAAGCTCAGCTAATTCTTCTATCATGCCCCAGTTTTCAGGTCCTTTCAATCCTCTACCTGCAGAAATAACAATATCAGCTTCCGCTAAGCTAATTTTTCCTGTCGCTTTTTCTACACTAGTAGAAGTTACTTTACTTACTGTTAGTGTAGCATCAAAACTTTCTACTATTGCGCTACCACCTGTTTCCGCAATGTGGAATGCATTAGGTGCTAATGCTAAAACACATTTATTCTTGTTGGATTTTGCGTTTTCAAAAGCTTTTCCAGAAAATGCTTTTTTCTTTACTGTAATTGGTGTGTTATTATTAGGTATGTCAATTACATTGCTGATTAAGCCTGCGTTTAATTTCACAGCTAATCTTGGAGCAATTGTTTTACCAGTATTGCTATTAGCTACTATCACTATATTAGAGCTTTCTTTGTTTGCTACTTCTACAATAGCTGTTGCCATTCCTTGGCTGTCGCAAGTATTAATATTGTTACTAATATTAACAACTTTATCGGCGCCATAGTTTCCTAATTGAGCGGCATCATCTGTTAGATTACCAATGGTAACAGCAGTTGTGGATACGCCTAATTTTATTGCTGTTTTGTGTGCGTATGTAACGGCTTCAAAAGTTGCTTTTTTGAATTTTCCGTCCCAATTTTCTGCAAATACTAAAACTGACATTATATCGAGTGTTTTTAAGTTCTTAATTAAATAGCTTTTGCCTCATTATGTAATAAAGCAACCAATTTTGCTTCGTTTCCTGCTTCTACTAATTTGCAAGCAGCTCTTTCTTCTGGCTTTTCGAAAGAAACGCTTGTAGTTCTTTGTTCGCTAGCTTGTGCTATTACTACATTTAGAGGTTTTGTTCGTGCTGTCATAATTCCTCTCATGTTTGGTATTAATAGTTCTGTTTCTTCAACCAAGCCTTTTTGTCCAGCAATAACGACTGGTAAGGAAGCAGATAGCTTTTCTTTTCCTCCTTCAATTTCTCTTTCAGCAGAGATTTTATTTCCATTAATTTCTAATCCTATACAACCGTTGATAAGACCTAATTGAAGGATTTCTGCCATCATTGCTGGCACAGCTCCTCCGTTGTAATCAATCGACTCGCGACCAGTCATGATTAAATCAAAATCTTTTGCAATAGTTGCTAGTTCGTTGGCTACAAAAAAGCTATCTGTTGCCTCTGCGTCAACACGAATAGCCTCGTCTGCACCAATTGCTAATGCTTTTCTTAAAGTAGGCTCGTTATTAGCGGTTCCAACATGTGCTACTGTTACTGTTCCACCGTGGTGCTCTCTTAATTTGATAGCTTTTGTTAAGCTAAATTCATCATAAGGATTGATGACAAATTGAATTCCGTTAGCAGCAAAAGCTGAGTTGTCAGTAGTGAAGTTAATCTTTGAAGTTGTATCAGGTACATTGCTAATACATACTAATATTTTCATCTTTAAATATATTTTTTTTTAACAGAGGGTAAATTTAAAATAATTATGTACGACAAACAATTGATTTTAGCTGTAATTGGTTCGATTATTTACTTGAGTATAAAGCCCCTGTCTCTTATACAC
>CAXDKI010000014.1:0-9829 GCA_963990215.1 uncultured Flavobacteriales bacterium
TCCTCTACGTCTCGTGGGCTCGGAGATGTGTATAAGAGACAGATCTAATAGTTCATTCATTTACGAAAGAGTTTTCTCGTATTTCATCCATCAATTTTGTGAGGGATGTATTGGTTAACAAATTGAATACTCATAAATTGGTTATTGGATACAATCATCATTTCGGTAGAAATAGAGAAGGATCTTTTGAACATTTGCAAGAATTTGCTCCTTTGTATGGTTTTGATGTAGAGGAGATTCCAGTTCAATTGTTGGATAATATGGGAGTTAGTTCTACTAAAATTAGAAAAGCACTTTTCCAAGGAAATGTGGAGACGGCAGCAGAATATTTAGGTTATAAATATCAATTGTCAGGAACAGTTGTAAAAGGAAATGCCATAGGTAGAACGATTGGGTTTCCTACTGCAAATCTAAAATTAGTTGACGCTAAAAAAATCATACCTAACGATGGTGTGTATGCGGTATGGGTGACAGTTGATGGCGTATCTTACAAGGGCATGATGAATATTGGTAAAAAACCAACAATAAATAATCTTACTCGAACACTAGAGGTGCACCTCTTAGAATTCGAGCAAGATATATATAGGAAGAGAATAATAATACAATTCGTGAAAAGAATCCGTGATGAGATTGCTTTTCAAGAGTTAAGTGAGCTTAAGGAGCAATTAGAAAAAGATCGTGCGCTTATTTTAAATATCTTACTGTAAGAATAAAAAGATAACAGTAGCGGTCAAAATCATTAAGTAAACTAAAAAGTAAACTCCACATTTAAGTACTGTCCTTGTATTTGGTTTAAATAATTCCATTAGCTCAAATGTAGCTTTATATTAAAAGAAGCTGAAAATCAAACATATGACTTATTAACAACGAGGTGTCAGTAGCTTGTTTCTTTGTGTTTAAAAGACATGCAGGAGCTACTTTCGTAGATCCTGCATGTCTAAAGTACTATGAAGAATAAAATTGCTGGAAACTCTTTCGTTAGTTGGAAAGGGTTTGTATTTACAACAATCCCCGCTAAAATACACCAATATATTTCTTTTGAGTTTTTTTTATGTTTTTTTTATTACAATCCTAAAGAAATTGCAACTAAGAAGTTTCTTCCTGCTTGAGGAAAGTATCCAGCCATATCATAACCACCCTCGCTATTTGCATTTACATAAGGATCTGATCCTGTTGGGTTCCATCCTTCAGAAATGAATCGGTATACCCAAGCATTATTAGCGTATTTCTCATCCAATAAATTATTAACTTGTAAAGTAAGTTTTGCAGAACTGAATAGCCTAGAATTAAGATTCCAACTTAAGCGTCCGCCATGCACTAAATAAGCATCTAGCATTCTGTCTACACTAGAAGTATTGTCAATATATTGGTCGCCTACATACTTAGAAATAAATCGTGCACTCAAGTTATCGCATAATTTGTAGCTAAATGTGCTTGCCCAAATTAAATCTGGAGAGAACGAAATATCAGTATTTTCGTGTAGTATCCTTTCCTGCCCCCATGTGTCCCAATTATCCACATATTCTGTGAAGTTGGCAATTTTATTTTCGCTGAATGTAGCGTTACCAGCCCAGTTTAACTTATCGTTAATCTGGTAGCTTGCTTCAATTTCAATTCCTTTTCTTTCTGAATAATCAATGTTGGTTCTAGTATAGGCGCCTACATCATTGATTTGTCCTGTTAAGACCAACTGATTCTCATAAATCATGTAGTATGCATTAACACCTAATTGGAAGTTGTTGCCAACTAGTTTGTATCCTAATTCTGTATCATACAATGTTTCGTGTAGCGGTCGGCTGTTTGGAGATGATTCTACAAAGTCATTTCTATTTGGTTCTTTGTTGGCTACTGAAAATGAGGCGTATGCGGATTTATTTTCTGCAATTTGATAATGAAAACCAAACTTAGGATTGAAGAAATCAAACTCAGCAGTTTGCTCTACATTATTTCCTTCCTCATCAAAACTAATAAAGTTGTAATCTAAAAAACGCTTTTGTAAGTCAGCATATAGATTTATGTTTTTAGAATATGGATAGTTAAATTTAGCGTAAACATTACGGTCTACTTTGGTAGCATCATTATCGTAATACACATGACCTAAAGCGCCATCGCTAGCGTATTGTGCCCAAATGATTTCACCAAAATGTTTTCCTGTGTAAGTATTCCAAGCACCACCTAAGGTTACATCCATTTTGTTAATAGTTGTATTGTATGAGAACACGCTTCCGTAAAAGTCGTTGTCCAACCATTTTCTACGTATTAAATCTGTCTCTGAGATGGCATCTCCTCCAATCATAACATCCATTAAGCCATAATCAGCAAAAGCTTCTCCGTTTTTGTATTGCTCATAGTATCCAGCACCTTTCGTATAGTGTAAGGCAACATTGTAGTTGGTGTTGGCACTTAGCTGCTTGCTGTAGTGTAGCTGGTAGTGTGTTTGTCCGTAATTATCTACTTCGTTCTCGTAAGTATACGGATTGAAATTGCGTAAAGAATCGTCTTCTAAATAACCAAGTGGTACACCGTTCCAAGCTTGGTAAGTTCTTTCTTTTCCAGAAAAAACAATTGCTTTCAATACTTCATCAGTTCCATAATATCCTCCTGATAAGTAGAATGATTTCAGGTCAGAGGTAGCTCTGTCAATGTATCCGTCAGAAGAAATTTTAGAAAGTATTCCGTCTACTGCAAATTTACCATTGATTAATCCTGTTCCAAACTCTACATTGTTTTTCAATGTGTTGAAAGAACCAATTGTATTGTTGGTAACTGCGTATGCTTTGCTATTAAGCCCATCTGTTTTCAGGTTGAGGGTAGCTCCAAAAGCAGAAGCACCATTGGTAGATGATCCTACACCTCGCTGAATTTGAATGTTCTCGATAGAACTTGCAAAGTCAGGCATATTTACCCACCAAACACCTTGCGATTCAGAATCGTTTAAAGGAATACCGTTGATGGTTACATTGATTCTGGTAGCGTCAGACCCTCTTACTCTAAAGCCAGTGTATCCAACTCCCGCACCTGCATCTGATGTAGTTACAACAGATGGAGTGGTAGATAGCAAGTAAGGCAAATCTTGTCCAAGATTTTGTTCCTCAATTGCTTCTTTTGTCATGTTTGTAAATGTCATTGGTGTTTTTTCCGATGCACGCAATGCATTTACATTCACTTCGTCCAATTCTTTTTTAATTTGAATGCTGTCGGCAGGGTTTTGCGCTAAGGCCATAAAAGGAAAAACCAGCAAGCTTGCCGCGAATGTTTTTTTGTTAAACATTTTAATAATAATTTGGTTGAACATACCAGTAGCACGGAGTTTGCTATTGGTTATCTATGTTAACTCCCTTCCCTTCTCAGCATTACCTGAGCAGGTTCTATGGGTATAATCTCAGCCCGTCAAGGCACCCCGATAAGACAGTGCAAAGTTATAAATAGATTTACAATTAAATAGTAAAAGATTGAATTTTTGACAAGGCTTTTTCTAGTCTTTCTTCACCATCTATAATGAAGTGGGAGTGTTTTGTGTTTTGAATTTCTGAAAGGTGAAATTCAAAAAGTTCAGCTCTGTTGCTTGGGTTTTCTCTTAGTGGATCGACTTTCCAAGGGATGTCCGGCTTGCAAACTAAGTACAAGCGATTTTCGTTTTTTTGTTGCTCTATTTGTTCAATAATCCAAGGGTTGCATTGATTGTATTTGTATTCGCTCCAAATTTTAATGGTTATTAAATCAGTATCGTGAATGGCTATTGGGTTAAGGTTTGTTTTTTCGTTTTGTAATTGCCCTTTTGCAATGTGTAGTAAATCTTCTTCTATATAGTTTGAATTGCTGTTGAGGTATTCTCGAGCATACTCCTCTGTATAGCCTAAATTCAATTCTTTTGCTAGCGCTTTTGTTAGCGTAGTTTTTCCGCTGCTTTCAGGTCCTGTTATGACAATGTGTTTAACTGCTTTTTCCATGATAAATAACCGAAAACAGCGATAATAGTATAGGCTGTAAAAAGGCCTGCTGTTAATTGTAAATCTCTAATGAAATAAAGGTAAACAGAAACAATGTCAATAATAATCCAATAGATCCAATTTTCCAATATTTTTTTTGTCACCATGTATGTTGCAAACAAACTAAAAATAGTAGTGAAGGAGTCAATGATAGGTAATGCTGCGTCTGTATAAATTTCAAAAAGCTTTCCCAATATGAATGAGGCTATGATGCCAACTCCAAAAATGAGTAAATGGCGTTTTAAAGACCAAGTGCCAATGGTTATCTTCTTTTTAGGTCTGTTCCATTGCAAGTATCCATAAATAGCCATTATAAAATAAAATCCTTGCAGCCCAGTTTCTAGATATAATTTAGCACTATAGCAAATATAAATATAAAGCGAAACGCTGATGGCCGCACAAAGCCAGCACCAGATGTTTTCTTTGGCTGCTAGTATTACATACATAATGCTAAATACAACCGAGATTATTTCAAAAACCGACATTAAAACTGAGGTTTTTCTGACATTTTTCCGTTCATCACTTTCATATTAAACACCACTTTCCCTTCTTCTGTAAAGGTTTTTTTCATCTCGGTATTGATGGCGTTTATAACCCTTTTGTAATCGCCAAAAACTTGCGTGCTCATCCCATTTGTTTCAATAGTAATAAAAGGGTGTTTGCGTAAGCGTTTAATAAAGTTAATGATTGCTGTTTTATAATCCGAATTTAAGGGATACATGCTAATTTCTATAGAACATTCCATTAGTAGTTGTGTATAGCGTTTGCGATTTCTTCAATAAGGGCTTCATCTTTCTCAATAGCGTTTCCAACAACAATAACATCCGCTCCTGCATGACAGTTGGCTGCAGCTTTTTCACCAGAGCTTATGCCGCCACCAATAATCAGCGGGGTATCTATTGATTGACGAACCTTAGCTATCATCTTTTCTGAAATAGGTGTGAGGGCTCCGCTTCCACCATCCATAAAGATGAATTTCAAACCAAGCATTTCTCCTGCCATCGCAGTGCAAGCAGCTACTGCATTTTTTTCGTATGGAATAGGAGTGGTGTTGCTCATGTAGGAAACTGTTGTGGGCTTTCCGCTATCGATAAGCATATAGCCTGTTGGTAGTACTTCTAAAGATGATTGTTTTAAGATTGGAGCAGTAATAACTTGCTTCCCAATCAGCATTTCTGCATTTCTTCCTGAAATTAAAGAAAGAAACAAAATAGCATCGGCTTTATCGTTTACTTGCATAGCGTTTCCAGGAAACAAAACCACTGGAATATCACTATTGCTTTTTAATATCTCTAGACAGCTATCTAGGCTATCGTTGGTAAGTAAGCTTCCGCCAACAAAAAACAAATCTACCTTGGCCGATTTTGCTTTTTCAACGATTTGTTTTAGTTCCTCTTTGCTTTGCTTGTCAGGATCAATAAGAATGGCAAAAAGTTTTTTGCCTGCTTTTCGACTATTTTGTATATACTGGTAAACATTCATAAGGCAAATGTAGTTATTCGAAATAATACACTAAAAAGTGGTTTTCAAATTTTTCAAAATGTAGGGTGTATGCTGTCTTTTTCAACGATGTATTAATGGAGTTCTCTTTTATATTTTTAATGATTAAATCTTCTTTGAAGATAAGATTTCCTTGTTGATGAATCTTGAAAAGACATTCCTTAGCGCACCAAATGAGAGTGGAGATTTCACTTTTTGTGATGAGTTCCTCTTCTTGCTTTGTGATAAACTGGTCTTTCAGTCGATCGGCTTTTGTACTGATGAATTCAATATCTAGAGCAGCAGTTTTCTTGCTGACTAAAATTGCACAGTAATCATGTGAATGGCTGATAGAAACAGTGCTTTCGTCTGATAAAGTTGGTGCGCCATATTGATTGTAGCTTATGCTGGTGTTTGGTGCAACATGTTTCAATAACAATCGGCTACAAATCCACTCTTTCTTTCGTTTATTGCTATTTATATTTTCTGGAATAGCCACTCCTAATAGTAGTAGTCCTTCTAATGGTTCACTCATCTTCCAAATGGCAACCTGTGTATTGGTGTCTATATTTCGGTGTAAAACAATAGGCATCTTAAAATGCAAAATAACAAATTTTTAGTGCTTATTTTCTTAAATTTGCCGTTCTAAATAATTGAAAATGGAAACCAAAGTGGAAAGATTACCATATAAAGTTAAAGATATTACCCTAGCAGATTGGGGAAGAAAAGAGATTGAATTGGCAGAGGCAGAAATGCCAGGATTGATGTCGATTAGAGAGGAGTATTGCGATAGTAAGCCATTAGCTGGCGCTAGGATTGCAGGTTGTTTACACATGACTATTCAAACAGCCGTGTTAATCGAAACCTTGGTTCATTTAGGGGCAGAAGTTACTTGGTCGTCTTGTAATATTTTCTCAACACAGGATCAAGCAGCAGCAGCAATTGCTGAGGCAGGAGTGCCTGTTTATGCTTGGAAAGGGATGAATGAAGAGGAGTTTGATTGGTGTATTGAACAGACATTAACTGCTTTTGAAGGTGGTAAATCTTTGAATATGATATTAGATGATGGAGGTGATTTAACTAACATGGTGTTGGATCGCTATCCTGAAATGGCAGCTGATATTAGAGGTATTTCTGAAGAAACAACTACAGGTGTTCACCGTTTGTATGAACGTATGGAGAAAGGTACTTTAACGCTACCAGCAATCAATATCAACGACTCGGTAACAAAGTCGAAATTTGACAATAAATACGGATGTAAAGAGTCTTTGGTAGATGCTATTCGTAGAGCAACAGATGTGATGATGGCAGGTAAGGTTGCTGCAGTAGCAGGGTATGGTGATGTTGGTAAAGGTTCTGCCGCATCTTTAAGAGGTGCAGGTGCTCGTGTTATTATATCCGAAATTGATCCAATTTGCGCTTTACAGGCTGCAATGGACGGTTTTGAAGTGAAGAAAATGGATGATGCTTGTAAAGAAGCGGATATCGTTGTGACTACTACAGGTAATAAAGATATTATTCAGGGGCACCATTTTGAAATGATGAAAGACAAGACCATCGTTTGTAACATTGGTCACTTCGACAATGAGATTGATGTCGCTTGGCTGAATGAGAATTGGGGGCATACTAAAGATACTATCAAACCACAGGTAGATATGTATACAATTAATGGTAAAGACATCATCTTATTGGCAGAAGGTCGTTTGGTAAATCTAGGTTGTGCTACAGGTCACCCTTCTTTTGTGATGTCAAACTCTTTTACAAATCAAGTGTTGGCGCAATTGGAACTATGGAATAATACCGACCAATATGAAAACAAAGTTTATATGCTGCCAAAGCATTTAGATGAGAAGGTGGCTCGTTTACATCTTGCTAAAATAGGTGTGGAGTTAGATGTGCTTCGTCAAGACCAAGCAGAATATATTGGTGTAAAGGTAAAGGGGCCGTATAAGCCAGAGTATTATCGTTACTAATCTTGTAAGTTTGGAAAAATTACCCTAAACTTGTTGATTCTAACTAATCATACAGGGGCTTTTGCGATATTTATTTCAACTTTTTTTAGCATTGATGTTGATGTCTGTAGTGCCATCTTTGGCGCAATGCACTATCGATTATAGTTATAGTCCGGTAGGCGCCAATTTCGGCTTATCTCCAGATACGCTTCCTGATGCTGTTCAAGGTTATATTTATAATGAGGATTTAACTTTTGTTTTACCATTAGATACAACTGATGGTGGTTTGACAGTTACATTTACAGATTTTCACATCGTTTCTATCAATCTTCCTTTAGGTTTAACTTGGCAGTGTAGTAATTATGCCAATGGTTGTCATTACGATCCTGCTGTTGATCAGTATGGTTGTGTTAATGTTAATGGTATTCCGTTACAAACAGGCAGTTATAATGTAGATGTGGTTTTAGTTGCTACACATAGTTTATCTAGTTTGGCAGGCACCGAGACAGTATCTTTTAGTTTGCCTTTAGAAGTCCTTCCTGATACTACCACTTCAAATAATGCAGGCTTTTCAATGACTGGTAGTTCGGGTTGCTCCCCTATACAAGTTTCATTCACAAATAATAATACTGGGATGTTATCTTATTTTTGGGATTTTGGAAATGGAACAACGAGTAGTTTAGGTCAGCCAGCAGATCAGATCTATGATATACCTGGCGAGTATATTGTGCAATACTCAGCTTACCAGTCTAATGCAATATATTTTTTAGAAAGTATAGAGGTAGTTAC
The DNA here is from genome assembly GCA_963990215.1 of uncultured Flavobacteriales bacterium. Lineage (GTDB taxonomy): Bacteria > Bacteroidota > Bacteroidia > Flavobacteriales > UBA7312 > UBA7312. The sequence goes on from CAXDKI010000014.1 coordinate 8,210, forward strand.
TGGTGGATGTTCGGATAATATATTTATTGGTGATGTCGATTTACTTTATGACATTTCTACTTCAAGCGGAATAATTCAATCTGTTAGTGCATCAAACGCAATAACACAGTCATTTCCTTTAAATATTAATTTAACTAATCCTTTACAAATTTCAGGTCAAGATGTTACAATTGATGTTTGGGATGACGACGGTTGGCCATGGGGACTAGAGTATTGTGGTGGTTTAACTTTCACTCCTCAATTACAATCTGGCACTTTTTCAGTTAATGGTGGTGGTTTGTCCATCAACTATAATGTAATGGAGGTTCCAGCAAATACAATTTCTACAACAGATACCATATTTGTTTATGATTACCCATCAATTGCAAATATTTTATATGATACTTTAAACAATACATTATCAACTGATTCTAGTTATTTTGGTTTGCAGTGGTATTTTTATGACAGTCCAATACCAAACGCTACGGATACATTTATAATTCCCTCAATTTCTGGTTTATATTCATTAGTTGGAATTAATGAATTCGGTTGCACTTCTGTCTCTAATGATGTATTGGTTGTTATCTGCGATTCGGCTTATCAGCCAACGTTACAAATTTCAGGAATGGATGTGTGGATGGTGGATTCTGCTTTGTATGATGATGTGCAATGGCATAATTCTGGTTCCTCTTTATTAGGGGCTAATTTGCCGGAATATACGGCTTCTGAGAGTGGTGCTTATTCTATTACTGCAACCGATACATTTGGTTGTGCATATGTGTCAGACGAAGTAGTTGTGTGTGATCAAAATCAACAGCCAGTTTTAGGAGTAAATGGAATGGATTTGTGGGTGTCTGATTCGGTGAATTATGTTTCTTTTTATTGGATGCAAAGTGGAGGTTCATTAGCAAATAGTACTACGGATCATTTTGCAACATATGCTGGCTTGTACTCTGTGCAAACAGAAGATGTGTTCGGTTGTCAATATACCTCTGCGGAAATGCTTATTTGTGATGAAAATTTTGATCCCAATATTGTAGTTTTTAACGATCTGATTTACACTACAGATTCTTTAGGTTATTTCATGCAATGGCACTTAAATGGTAGTCCGATTGCATCGGCTAATGGTTCAGCTGTTTTAATGAATGAAACCGGATCTTATTCTTTGTCTCTTACCGATCAATACGGTTGTTCTTATGTTTCTGAAGCTATCTCTTACAATTGGGTTGTAGGATTAGATAATGCACCTTTGTTTTTACACCCAAACCCTGCTCGTAAGTTTGTTGAGGTGACTGGATTTTTGATGGATAAGGTGGTTTACGAAATACACAATCTTAGCGGTGCTTTAGTGCAGCAAGGTGAGGTAAATGATAAAATAATTGATGTCTCAGTATTACCTCCTGGAGCTTATATAGTTCGCTTAAAAGTTTCTGATTATTGGTATTCGACCAGGTTGCTGAAGCTTAATTACTAATATATAAATAACTTCCGTCAGTACTAGTGTAGTATTGTTTGAGAGGAAGAGAAGCGGGGCCTCCTGTTGGGGTGCCGTCGTTTAAAAAGAAGGTTGATCCGCAGCAGCTATCCACTAAAAACTGTCTCTTATACACATCTGACGCTGCCGACGATACTCCTTGTGTA
>CAXDKI010000015.1:0-9533 GCA_963990215.1 uncultured Flavobacteriales bacterium
CACAAGGAGTATCGTCGGCAGCGTCAGATGTGTATAAGAGACAGAATCAGTGCTGCTGCAATAAGCATAGCTGTTTGGATTTTACCGTATGATTCTGGTTGACGCGCAATAGCTTCCATTGCTGACCCACCAATTCTACCAATACCTATTCCGGCACCGATTACGATTAAACCTGCTCCTACAATCTCTGGAATTTCCATAATTATATCAATTTAAAATTAAACATTCATTCTTAGTGGTCGTGATGTTCTTCTACCGCTGAACCAAAGTATAATGCCGATAACATTGTAAAGATATAAGCCTGAAGAGCTGCCACTAATAATTCTAGCAAGGCAAGCGCAAAGGCTAATCCAAATGATAATGGACTTCCAATCCAGTTTTTAAAGATGAACATTAAACCGATAATACTCATTAGTACTACGTGTCCCGCAGTAATGTTTGCGTACAAACGAATCATTAAGGAGAATGGTTTAATAATTGTTCCTAATAATTCGATTGGTGCTAAAATCAACTTCATTGGGGCTGGCACACCCGGCATCCAAAAAATGTGCTTCCAATAATGCTTGTTAGCAGTAAATGTGGTAATCAAATATGTCATAATCGCTAAAGAGAATGTTACTGCAATATTATTGGTAACATTTACACCGAGGGGTGTGAGTCCAAATAGGTTGATGATCCAAATAAAAAAGAAAACCGTCAACAAAAAACTCATATATTTCTTGTAGTTTTTTTCTCCGATGTTTGGCTTAGCGATATCATCTCTTACATATAAAATAATTGGTTCTAAAAAACGACCCACCCCTGTTGGGATCGGGTTTCTTTTATAAGACTTAGCCATGCGTTTAAAGATCCACATCATTAATAAAGAAACGATTAAGATGAAACTTACATTTTTTGTGATTGAGAAGTCTACTGGCTTCTCATTTACTGCATGATGGTGATCATCATAAGTTATGGTTCCTTCTGCGTCTGTTTTATAAACCTTTCCGTGATATAGTTTGTAATAATTTTCATTGTGTTCAGCAACAGTTTCTCCGTGATGAAATTTTGATGAGGAAAATACCTGAAAGCCATTGTCCCATAAAATTACAGGTAAAGGAAAGGAAACACCCTTTGTTAGATGAAAATCATGTGTGTCCTGAAGGTGGTGGTTAATAAATTCTTTTATCTCTGTTTTAATGTCTTTTTGAGGGGTTGTGTTAGAGTCATGGTTTGTGTCATGATTGTCCGCCCAAGAAAGAGTGCTTAGAAATATTATAAACCCGAATGTTAATAGTGTTGATTTTACCCTCATCTGTTGAAACTAAAAATACCATATCAAAATCGCCGCAAAACTAACTAATTATCTCAACGTGCAAAAAAGTTTTTACCTCTTTTTAATTTTTAACTTTTGAGGGTCTTTTTTTTTTGATTTATTTCTCTTTGTTTTTTTGGGTCAGTAGTTTAACTAAAGTGTATACTTCGTAGATAGAACAAATAGCATATGGAACAAAAAACGATAAAAAAAGCGCTTTTTTTTCTATTACTGGAATCGACAACGGTTTATATAATAAAAAGAAAAAAAGGAACTTAATACCGCTTATAGCCATAAAAACAAACCCTAATGTTTCGCTTTTATTTTTACTTCTGAGTAAAAGCCACAAAAAAGAGGCGATGGTAATTAAGTAGTTGAAGCCATAAGCTAAAAAAAGATCAGCGGGTGTGGCAAATAATATATGTATGCCAAAAACTAGTAATAACACCAGTCCTAAATAGGTGGTGAAACGCCAAAAACTCAACATTTAATCATCTTTGTTTATTTTGTTTAGTTGTTTAACTAAACTATATAAGGAAATAATAAGCGCTAGAAAAATACAGGAAATAGTAAACCATGGTTTTTCTGTAAGACACTTTTGATCTAAACGCTTACCAAAATAAGCACCTAAATAAATAGTAATCCCCATCTGAAGAGGAAGGGATGACAGCGCTAAAAATCGATTACGCTGTTTTTTCTTGTTTTTGGGCTTCTTGTTTTCCGGCATCTTTGATGTCTTTAATCACTGCACCCATACTACAAGAGCCTGAAAATGTTGCGCCCGGCTCAATCGCTAATTTGTTAGTTACGATATCGCCCTCTAGTTTCGCAGTAGATTTTAGCGCTAACAACTCTGAAACACTAATTTTTGCTTTTAACTCTCCTGAAATGTCTGCGTTTTGACAAACAACATCTCCTTCTACAACCCCTGTTGACCCTACAACAACCTTTCCTTTTGTGTTGATAGATCCTTTTAGGGTTCCATCAACACGGATGTCTCCTGAAGATGTGATGTCGCCTGATATAGTTGTTCCTACGCCAATTAAATTAACTACGCCTGAAGTTTCGTTTGTTCTTGCCATATTGTTGTCTTTGGTTGTAAACATTTTAATACACTTTGGTACAAATGTAAAAAAACTATTCGTCAACAGGTTACTGCCCTCTTAAATACATTTCGTTAAACTTTTTTTGATATCCTTTAACATCTTTGTTTCTAAAAAATGTTGGGAAATTAGGGGCCGCTATTACAAACGAATCAAAATCCGACCCAAAAGGACCTCTTGCATCAGCAAGTAAAAATGCATTATAATACTCCATTGCTTTAGAGGCGTTTTCAAACTCTCTAACAGAAATCATATGTGTTTGCTCGTCCAATAATATACTGCTAATATTGAGTTTTTCTAAACTGTAGTACTCAGCGTGATAATTAGAAAATGTTGCTTTGGCGGTATTTAAATTCAAATCAAAATCTTTAAACAAAATCACGAAGTAGTGTGGTGCATTTTTTTTAAACAGGTATTTAAATGCTGTTTCTTCGTTAAACTGCTTTATTTCTTCTTGTTCATCTGCTTTGACTTGCTCAGTTTTTTTATTCGTGTTTAGTTGGGTTAACAATTCTTCTGCAGATACAGACACAATATGTCCTGTATGAGTGTTTTTAACTTTTTCCAGCCCAACTATTAAGCTTTGTTCTCCATCAATAAACCCCACACACATTGCAGCTAATAAATCAAAGTGTGGCTTTAATAGGTTGGAGGGGTTGTTTTCGATTGTTTCTAAACATACTGCAAGCGCTTGTTTGTAGTTTTTAGAAAGATAGAGGTTGTGTGCTTTTTCATATATTGATTCAGTCGAAGACTTGTTTGCTAGTGCTTCTTGTAAAAACTCAGGGTTTGAAATGATTTTTGAATACTCAGAATTTGGATATTCTGTGAGAAGCGCCTGTTTATAGTTTTTTGATTTTTGGTAATTTTCTAACTCTTTATTTAAGATGTATAAATAATACAACACCATAACACGGTTGTCATTTTTAGGAAATCTTTGGTTTAGCGCGTCAAATATTTCCTCTGACCTTAATAGGTCTTCTAACTCTTCTTTATAGATTACGCCAGCGTTATAGTGTGCTTCGATTATTTTTTTATTGGACACTTGTATTTCTTCTATTGTTAGTGGCAAACCTTTTATATACGAGTCTCTACTTTTAGGGTCAAACACTTCTTCTGTTGTAGTGTCTGATTCCAATGCTTCTATTGAGAGAGATGTTTTATTTGCTCTGCGCCAATCGTCTTCTAACTTCCTTTTGTCCCATTTTCTTACAAACTCTGAATATCCAAAACTTAAAGTGGTGGAATTATAAAAATACCACTTACCTCCCTGTGTTTGATTGCTTTGATTAAATTGATTGTTGGTCACCCCTCCTCTTCCATTTTGATCGTTTAGAAACATAGATTCGGCTTTGTTGTTGGCATACATCTCTCTCTCTAAGCGCTCTTGTTCTTCTAATTTTCTAATAATCGCATCAATAAAATTATTTCTTTCATTTTCAGGCATCATAGCAATCATTTGAAGGCTATCCTGATGAGTTATTATGTTTAGGTTTTTTATCAACCCGCTTAGAGTGGTTTGTTTTTGTAGAGCAGGTTTATAAGAAGCGTGGTTTAGGTTTAAGAATGCAATTGTTGTGTCGTAATACACTTGTGCCATTCTATAGTTTTGAGTTTCGTAAAAGATTTCTCCTAATTGAAGGCTTGAAATGGCTTTTTGAGCATCATTTGTTACGCTTTTAACGACAGATTTTTTGTATAGCGGAATTGCTTCATGAATCTTGTTTTCTCTAACACTGAGTTCTGCTAAGCCATAATATATCACGTCTTGGTATTCAATATTTTTATCATCCTTCAACATTTTTTGAAGCTCTTCTCTAACCGACTCAATATTTCCTGACGCTACATCATAGGCTCTAGCTCTATTGATTTTTGCGTTAAACGCCATTTCGTAATCAGGACTTTTTCTCAAAACAAACTCATAATACTTTGTTGCTTCTGCGTAGTTTTCTTGTTGATGATATATTTGAGAAAGAATAAAGTGATACCTACTTTTTTCTTTTGACTTGACCGTTTCTTCTATCGCTGCAAGCAGCTCTTCTGCTGCAGAAGAAAGATCTTGGTTTTTAATGTGATAGTGTGCATAGGTAAGAGCAAAATCCTTATTCAGTTTTTTTGGAAAACTCTCTTCTGTTAAAATGGTGTTGAACAAAAGCTCTGCAGATGAAAGGTCACCCTTGTCAATATATGACCTACACAGCCAAAGTTGCGCCTCAAAATCTATTTCAGTCCCTTTGAATTGACGGCTTATGAAGCGGAATGCTTCAATTGCTTTCACATACTCTCTTTGGAAAAAGTATGATTTTGCAATCATTAAATAACAATCATCAATCCACCTATTATGCTCCTCTCCTTTAATAAAAATTGAATGTCTACTTATTGCTTTTGCCCCTTTCTTTATCGCTTTATCTAATGAGGGTGTAATGCTCTGCGCGTCTTTTTCTGTTCCAATTGGAAATATTGGTAGTAGTTGGTTGTAATCTTCCTGGTGTTTCTCTTCTAGTTTTTTTATCGCACCCTTCAGTGTTTCCTCTCCATTAAAATACCAATTATAATGTGTTGTAGTGTTGTGGAAGGCTCGTGTGAAAAACGTGCTTTTCTTTGTAGAACACGCTGTGAAAACACAAAGAAAAACGATAAAAAATAAATGTTTAAGCGATTGCCCCATGAAGGTTTAACTAGTTGTCTACAAAATTATTTTATTTTCCCATATAAAATAGATATTTATAAAAGGTTAAATTTTTGGATATTTGCAAGCATATGTCTGAAGAAGAAAAAAGAGGGTTTTGGGAAAAGTGGCGCTACAAGTATCGCTTTGTTGTTTTGAATAGCGATAATTTTGAAGAGCGTTTATCTTTTAAATTGTCTAGACTGAATGTTTTTGTGTTAAGTAGTTTTGCTTTGGTCTTTTTAATTGGGGGAACCATCCTTTTAATTGCCTTAACCCCTCTTCGAGAATATATCCCTGGATATACTTCAACAAACATGCGTAGACAAGTTGTGGGGCTTAATCATTTGTCTGATTCTCTTCTAGCTGTTATCGAAAGTAAGGATCGTTACCTTAACAACATCCGATTTATTATTGATGGCAAAACTCCTGAAGAAATTGATGATATAAATACTTCTATCACACAAAATATAGAAGACATTGTTTTTGAAACAGTTTCTGAAGATTCTGTTTTAAGAATGCGGATTGAAGAAGAGGAGCGATTTAGTCTATTTGCTTCAGCAAACAACCAAGAGCAGGGTGTGGAAAATGTTTTGTTTTTCACACCTATTAAAGGTATTGTAACACAATCTTTTAACCCTAAAAACAAACACTTGGGCGTAGATGTTGTTGCTAAAGAAAATGAAGCTATTAAAGCTACTCTTGACGGAACTGTTGCGCTATCTTCTTGGACATCTGAAACAGGTTATGTTATTGCAATTTTACACAACAACAACTTGTTTTCTGTTTATAAACACAACTCTGTTTTATTGAAGAAAGAGGGGGCTAAGGTTGATGCGGGTGAGGCAATTGCTATTATTGGCAACTCTGGAGAGTGGTCCTCAGGGCCTCATCTTCATTTTGAGTTGTGGCATAACAATAAGCCTGTTGACCCTGAACAATACATTGTGTTTTAATGGGATTAAAATCAACTCTAGGAAAGCTTTATGCAAAACTTATTGCTAGATCTAATAAGAAGTGGATTAGCAACCCCTTAAAAGCACAAAAAAACGTTTTTCAATCCTTAATAAAAACTGCTAAGAAAACGGTTTTTGGAGTTGATCATCAATTTACAGAAATCGACTCTTATGAAGATTTTAAAGCGCGTGTTCCAGTTGTTGACTACGAGCAAATTAAATATTATATTGAGCGTATTCAAAAAGGAGAAAAAGATGTTTTGTGGCCCGGCTCACCTTTATATTTCTGTAAAACCTCAGGGACTACTTCGGGAGTAAAATACATCCCTGTCTCTAAAGATTCTATGCTAATTCAAGTAAAGTGCGCTAAAGATGCTGTTTTAAGTTATGTTTCGGAGACGAACGACACAACTCCTTTGAAAGGTGGCAACATTTTTATTCAAGGAAGCCCTGAGTTGGATGAGTCAAGCGGTATTCCTATCGGTAGGCTTTCTGGAATTGCTGCGCACTACATTCCTTGGTATTTACAGTCTTCTAATTTTCCTTCTTTCGAAACCAATTGTATTGAAGATTGGGAGGTAAAATTAGACGCTATTATAAATGAAACTATTAATCAAAACATGACGCTAATAAGCGGAATCCCTCCTTGGGTTCAAATGTATTTTGAACGCATTGTGCTTAAAACTGGTAAAAAAGTGTCAGAAGTGTTTCCCGACTTCTCTTTGCTTGTTTTTGGGGGGGTTGCTTTTGAACCATATAGAGAAAGTTTTAAGCGGCTTATTGGTAAAGATATTCCAAGTGTAGAAACATACCCTAGCTCCGAAGGTTTTATTGCATATCAAGACTCTCGTTTAGAAGAGGGGATGTTATTGTGTGTTAATCACGGAATTTTTTATGAGTTTATTCCAACAAGTGAATACTTTAATGAAAAGCCTACAAGAATTGCGCTAGATGATGTGCAATTAGGGGTTGATTATGCTTTGGTATTAAACACTAATGCTGGTTTATGGGGGTATAGTATAGGTGATGTAGTTCGGTTTGTTTCAAAAAAACCATATCGACTAGTTGTGAGCGGAAGAATTAAACATTTCACCTCAGCCTTTGGGGAGCATGTGATTGGAAAAGAGGTTGAAAACGCACTTAAAATAGCGATAAAAAAATATCCTGCAGAAGTAAATGAGTTTCATGTAGCGCCACAAGTAAAGCCTGAAAAAGGACTGCCTTTCCATGAGTGGTTTATCGAATTTAAAAAAGAACCGAAAAACCTCGATGGTTTTATGTTTTTTTTGGATAAGAAAATGCAATCTCAAAACACATATTACAAGGATTTGATAGACGGAAATGTTTTGCGACCTTTGGTTGTTTCAAAAATAAAGAAGGGTGGGTTTATCCAATACATGAAGTCTGTTGGGAAATTAGGGGGTCAAAACAAGGTGCCGCGTTTAGCTAATAATAGAGATATTGCGGATAAATTGAGAGGGTTTTAGATGGAAAATAAGAAAAAACATATTGCCATACTTGGGTCTACAGGTTCTATTGGCACACAAGCGTTAGAGGTGATTTCTGAACAGTCAGACTATTTTGAGGTAGAGGTTTTAACAGCAAACAGCAATAGTGACTTGCTTATCCAACAAGCTATTAAATACAAACCAAACACGGTTGTTATTGTTGATGAAGAAAAGTTTCATGAAGTAAATAATGCTTTATTTTCACACGATATAAAGGTTTATGCTGGAGTAGATGCTTTGGCGCAGGTGGTGGAGATGGAAAGTATTGATATGGTCTTGACTGCTTTGGTTGGTTATGCTGGACTTAAGCCTACCATTAATGCTATTAAGGCTAAAAAACACATTGCTTTAGCAAACAAGGAAACGCTCGTTGTAGCGGGGGCTCTTATCACCAAACTTGCTAAAAATTATGGCGTGAATATTCTCCCTGTCGATTCTGAACACTCTGCTTTGTTTCAGTGTTTAGTGGGTGAAGCTTACAATCCTATTGAAAAGATATACTTAACAGCTTCTGGTGGTCCATTTAGAGGAATGGTTAGAGAGCAATTAGTAAACGTTACTAGGGCGCAAGCTCTTAAGCACCCTAATTGGGATATGGGTGCTAAAATCACTATTGACTCCGCCTCTTTAATGAATAAAGGGTTGGAGGTAATTGAGGCAAAATGGTTGTTTGGTTTAACTGCTGATCAGATCGATGTAATTGTACATCCGCAATCAATCATACACTCAGTGGTACAGTTTGAAGACGGTTCTATGAAGGCGCAAATGGGGCTTCCCGACATGAAGCTTCCTATTCAGTACGCCATGGCTTTCCCTCAGCGATTAAAATCAAACCTTCCTAGGTTTAATTTTATAGATTATCCCAATTTAAACTTTGAAAAGCCCGACACGCATGCTTTTCAGAACCTTGATTTAGCTTACGCCTCTATGCGAAAAGGTGGTAATTCTCCTTGTGTACTAAATGCTGCTAATGAAGTGGTGGTTGATGCTTTCTTAAAAGAAAAGATTGGTTTTTTAGAAATGTCTGATATTCTTGCTACTTGTATGGAAAAAGCTACATTTGTAGCGAATCCGTCTTATGAAGATTATGTGGGTTCTGATTTTGAAAGTCGTCAACTAGCAAACGATTTAATTAAATAATGGAGATTCTTATTAAAGTAGCTCAACTTTTATTGAGCCTATCTATACTGATTATATTACACGAGTTGGGGCATTTTATTCCAGCTAAATTTTTCAAAACACGAGTAGAAAAGTTCTATCTGTTTTTTGATCCTTGGTTTTCTTTGGTGAAAAAGAAGTTTAGAGGCACGGAGTATGGTATTGGTTGGTTGCCTCTTGGGGGGTATGTAAAAATATCGGGCATGATTGATGAATCGATGGATGCCGAGCAAATGTCGAAAACCCCTGAAGCTTGGGAGTTTCGAGCAAAACCTGCTTGGCAACGACTAATTATTATGTTAGGGGGTGTTTTTGTTAATTTTGTGCTAGCAGTATTTATTTACTCTGCTGTTTTTTTTGTCTGGGGAGAAACCTCTCTTCCTATTGATGAGGTTAATAAGCATGGGGTTGCTGTTAATGATATTGGAAAACAAATAGGTTTTGAGAGTGGAGACAAACTATTGTCTATTAATGGTGATGAAATAGAAGATTTCTCAAGTTTTAGAAATGGTTTGATTTTAGAAATGCCTGAATATGTTCAGGTAATCCGCAATGGAAAAATTGTAACAATTCCTATCACTAAACAACACATTAAAACACTTATTTCAAAGAACAAAAACCATCTTGTTCCTAGAAGTTATTTTGTGGTTGATAGTGTTCTTTTTAATTCTGGTAGTTATAACATTCTTAAAAAAGGTGATAGTTTGGTTGGTGTAAACGGAGAAAGACTTACTTATGCAGATGAGTTTAGAGACGTGTTTGCGACAAACATAAACACTCCTTTGCTGGTTCAGTTCTATCGAAATAATTTTTTGACATCTGATACCGTGGCTCCAAACTCAAATG
>CAXDKI010000016.1:0-8749 GCA_963990215.1 uncultured Flavobacteriales bacterium
AAGCAGTAGTATATAGTAGTATTGTGATATTGATTATCAATTTTACATTAACGCAATTGATGTTGGCATGATAGAAGTAAACGATATCAATAAAGCTTTCGAAAAAAAGCATGTGTTGAAGGGGGTTTCTTTCACTTTTGAAGCAGGGAAAACCAATTTAATTATTGGTGCGAGCGGTTCAGGTAAGACTACTTTGATTAAGTGTATGGTTGGTTTACACAAACCGGACCAAGGGGCGGTGAATTTTGATGGTCGAGATTTTCATGTACTACACGCCAAAGAAAAACGCTTATTAAGACAAGAGATAGGAATGCTTTTTCAAGGGGGAGCTTTGTTTGATTACATGACAGTAGGTGAAAACATTATGTTTCCACTCACGATGTTTTCCGATGCTTCTGAAGAAGAGAAAATAGAGCGTGCAAATTTTTGTTTGGAGCGAGTAAACTTGCAAAATGCATTTCATTTATATCCTTCCGAGTTGAGTGGGGGAATGATGAAGCGAGTGGCGATAGCTCGAGCGATTGCCATGAATCCAAAATACTTGTTTTGTGATGAACCAAACTCTGGTTTAGATCCGAAGACAGCAGTTATTATAGATAACTTGATTCAGGAGATTACACAAGAGTATAATATTACAACAGTTGTAAATACACATGATATGAACTCGGTTATGGAAATCGGCGACAATATTGCCTTTATCCATCAAGGAGAGCTTAGTTGGTCGGGGAGTAAAGGATTCATTATGAATTCCGACAACAAAGAATTGAATGACTTTGTATTTGCATCGGAGTTGTTTAAGAAGCTTCGTTATTAAGCCTCCATATAGCTCTCTATCGGCTCACACGCACAGACTAAGTTCCTATCACCATAAGCATCATCCACTCTAGAAACAGATGGCCAGAACTTATTGTTTCGAACCCATTTTATTGGGAAAGCAGCATCTGTGCGGCTATATGGTTTTATCCATTCATCAGCTGTAATGACATCTAATGTGTGCGGAGCATTCTTTAAGACATTATTATCTTTATCAGCTGTTCCGTTAGCAACCGCTTCAATTTCTACTCGAATAGATTTCATGGCTTCTATAAACCGATCTAATTCTGCTTTGCTTTCGCTTTCTGTTGGCTCAACCATTGTGGTTCCAGCTACAGGGAACGAAACTGTAGGCGCATGATATCCATAATCCATCAAGCGCTTTGCAATATCAGTTACTTCAATTCCGATTGCTTTGAATGGTCTACAATCTAAAATCATTTCGTGCGCTACTCTTCCGTAAGGTCCTGTATAAAGAATATCATACTCTCCTTTTAAACATTCCTTCATGTAATTAGCATTCAAGATAGCTACTTTGGTAGAGTCTGTTAGCCCATCTGTCCCAAGCATTTTAATATATGCGTAAGAGATGGTGAGCACCAATGATGAGCCCCATGGAGCTGCAGAGACTGAAGAAATAGCCTGCTCTCCACCCGTCTTTATTAATTGGTGTCCGGGCAAGAATGGTTTGAGATGTTCACCAACACCGATTGGGCCCATACCAGGACCACCACCACCATGAGGAATAGCAAAAGTTTTGTGTAAATTAAGATGGCATACATCTGCTCCAATACTAGCAGGATTAGTTAATCCTACTTGAGCATTCATATTTGCACCGTCCATGTATACTTGTCCACCATGTTGGTGAATAATATCTGTTACTTCTATCACACTTTCTTCAAACACTCCGTGTGTTGAAGGGTACGTAATCATAAGTGCCGCTAAATTTTGGCTGTGTTCTTCTGCTTTATTACGAAGATCAGTTACATCAATATTTCCATCTTCATCACATTTTGTAACAACTACCTTCATACCTGCCATTACTGCAGAAGCAGGATTTGTTCCGTGTGCAGAAGCAGGTATTAAGCAGATGTTTCTGTGGCTATTCCCTCTGTTTTCATGATAGGCGCGAATAACCATCAACCCTGTATATTCTCCTTGTGCTCCAGAATTTGGTTGTAAAGACATACCATCAAAACCGGTAACTTCACAAAGTGCTTCTTCCAATTCGTGGAGCATGATTTGATAACCTCTTGCTTGATTGATAGGTACAAAAGGATGAATATTTCCAAACTCACTCCAACTTAATGGAAAAAGTTCAGATGCTGCGTTTAGTTTCATAGTACAAGAACCTAATGCAATCATCGAATGATTCAGGGCAAGGTCTTTGTTCTCTAACCTCTTGATGTAGCGCATCATATCTGTTTCGCTATGGTAGGTATTGAATACTTCTTGTTGCATATAATCACTTTCTCTATACAAACCATCTGGGATGAAGCTGTCAACCTCCAAATAATCGCCACTTAATACAGTTTGAATTAGTCCTTCAGGGTCGGAATGATTGCAACTTTTAGCAAACACATGAAGAATATCGTTGATATTTTGCACATTGTCTTTTTCATCTAATGAGATGGATACGTTTTTATCATCGATATAGTTGAAGTTTGTTTTCGCATCTTCAGCAAAGACCTTTAAAGTGTCAATATTAACATTACCAATATTTATATGTATTGTGTCAAAATAATTTTTATTGATTTGGTTATATCCAAGTTGTGTAAGCCCTTCTGATAGTTTTGTAGCTAAAGCGTGAATGCGCTTAGCTATTTTCTTCAATCTTTTTGGACCATGATACACACCATACATACCTGCCATAACAGCTAGCAATACTTGTGCAGTACATATGTTAGAGGTAGCTTTTTCGCGCTTGATATGCTGTTCTCTGGTTTGTAATGCCATTCTTAAGGCACGCTTACCCTGAGCATCTATCGTAACACCCATAATTCTTCCAGGAATATTTCTTTTGTTCGCGTCTTTAGTGGCAAAATATGCTGCGTGTGGGCCTCCATAACCCATAGGTATTCCAAATCGCTGTGTAGTTCCTACTACTACATCAGCTCCCCATTCTCCGGGAGGAGTTAATAGTGTTAAGCTTAACAAATCGGCAGCAACAGCAACACCAGCCTCTACTTCTTTTGCTTGTTCAACAAGAGTTCTGTAATCGTGTATTTCTCCGTATTTTGCAGGGTATTGTACCAAACAACCAAACACCTTTTCTGTAAACTGGAAATCCTTATGACTGCTAATGATAAGTTCAACTCCTAAAGGAATAGCACGAGACTTTAAGACATCTATCGTTTGAGGAAAACAGTCTTCAGCCACTAAAAATGTCATAGCTCCCGCTTTCTTTTTAGCTCTTGAACGTGCATTGTATAACAGAATCATTGCCTCTGCAGCTGCTGTTCCTTCATCTAATAAAGAGGCATTAGCTATTTCCATTCCTGTTAAATCTGTTACCATTGTTTGGTAATTCAATAAAGCTTCTAATCTACCTTGTGCAATCTCTGCTTGGTAAGGAGTGTAGGCTGTATACCAACCTGGATTTTCTAAAATATTACGCTGAATAACACCTGGCAAAACAGTGTTGTAATAACCCATACCGATATACGATCGATAGTTTTTATTTTTCTTCCCCAACGCTTTCATGTGATCTAAAAGTTCCGACTCATTCAAGGCCGCAGGTAAGTCCAAAGATTTATCTAAACGGATGTTTGCCGGAATAGTTTGAGCAACCAACTCATCTAATGTATCAACTCCAATTTTTTGAAGCATTTCCTTTATCTCTGAGGGACGTGGGCCAATGTGGCGTTCAGCGAACTGATTCATAGGTGTGTGTTTTAATGCTGCAAAGTTAAAAAATGTACTATAAAATAGCTGCTTAATTTCTTATTTTTGAGTGATGTTTTGGTTCAAAAAAATAGCTGATTTTTTTCTTTTTAGCAATATCTTTGTGGCATACTGTGTAGTAGCACTTTGTATGAGTACAGAGTTTTTGTTAGGACACTATTCTTACACCATCAATTATGTTGTCTTTTTTGCCAGTTTATTTACTTATAACTTTCAGCGATTGGTGCGTATGAGGGTGCATGAAGAGGTTTCTTTTAGGCAGCAATGGTTACACCAAAATAAGTTTTTATTATGGGTTATTACCGTTTTTTCAGCCATAGCAACAGTATATTTCAGTTTATCTTTATCTTACAATAGTTTGCGTTTATTACTCCCATTAGGAGTTATTGCATTCATGTATCCATTACCATTGATGTATTGGAAACGTAGATGGTGGCGATTGCGTGAGGTTCCTGGTGTCAAAATCTTTCTCATTGCATTTTTGTGGGCTTTAGTTTCTGTGGGTTTATTAGTTGAAGAGCATCAAATTGGGTGGACAACTGATGTGTGGCTTTTGTTTGTTCAACGTATTTGTTTTGTTTTTGCTATTGCCATTCCCTTCGATATTCGCGATTTGAAATACGATAGTTTGCAACTGAAAACGATACCTACAGTATTTGGAGAGAAAAAAGCACGATACATTGCTTATGTTGCTTTAGGGATGTATGAGTTGTTAGTTGTTGCGCAATTTATTTTTGGAGATATAATAGGTGTTCGTGCTCTCATTGCCTTATTATGCACTTCTGCTGCAACGGCTTATTTGCTGATTAAATCCACTTCAGATAAAGGAGAATACCATTTTGTCTTTTGGGTAGAAGGCGCTTCAGCCTTAATGTATCTATTCTTGATGACTGCGCTCTTTTTCTTTTAATATCTTTGAGCACTATTTGAAAACTTATGCAGAACACCCTTGATTATGCGAAAATGATGGATAGCCAAGATTGCTTAGCGTCTTATAGAGAACGATTTTATATTCCTCAGGTAAATGGTAAAGATGCTTTTTACTTTACCGGAAATTCTTTGGGCTTGCAGCCAAAAAGCACCAAAGATTTTTTACAACAAGAACTAGACGATTGGGCACTTTATGGAGTAGAAGGGCATTTTCACGCAAATAATCCTTGGCTAGCTTATCATAAGATTTTAACGCAGCCATTTGCGCGTTTGGTAGGCGCCAAACCGGAAGAAGTGGTTGCCATGAATGGCTTAACGGTTAATCTACATTTAATGTTGGTTTCTTTCTATAGGCCAGAAGGAAAACGCATTAAAATTATTTGTGAGGCAAAAGCATTTCCTTCTGATCAATATACTCTGGAAAGTCAAGTTAAGTTTCATGGTCTCAATCCAGAAGATACCATTGTTGAGGTGGCGCCTAGAGATGGGGAGCACACCATTAGGGAAGAGGATATACATGCTAAAATTGCTGAGGTTGGAGATGAGTTAGCTTTAGTTTTTTGGGGCGGAGTCAACTACTATACAGGTCAGGTGTTTGATATGGACGCTATGGCCAAATCAGCACATGCTGTTGGTGCGCTTTGTGGAATTGATTTAGCGCATGGTGTTGGTAATATATCCTTAAAACTACATGACTGGGAAGTGGATTTCGCTTGTTGGTGTTCCTATAAATACTTGAATTCTGGACCGGGTGGTATATCAGGTGTGTTTGTACATCAAAAGCATGCTGATAAACCAGAATTACCTCGTTTTGCAGGCTGGTGGGGATACCAAGAAGAAACCCGTTTTATGATGACTCCTGGATTTAAGCCTATGAGCGGTGCAGAAGGTTGGCAGTTGAGTAATGCTCCTGTTTTTAGCATGGCTTGCTGTAAGGCAAGTATGGATATTTTTGATGAAGTAGGCATGGAAAATTTAGAGCAGAAGAGTCTTGTTTTAACCAACTTCATGGAGTTTGTGTTAAACGATATATCTGAACGATACGACAATTGTAATTTCGAAATTATTACTCCAAAAGAAACAATTGCTAGAGGATGTCAGTTATCCGTTTTAATGCATGGGCAAGGAAAAGAAATATTCGATTTCATGGCAGCTGAAGGAGTTATAGCAGATTGGCGCGAGCCTAACGTAATCCGCATGGCACCTGTACCATTGTACAACACTTTTGTGGATGTATATCAATTAGGTCAAATTATAGAAAAAGCATTGAAAAGATGAGCAAGAAAATTACCATTGCAGGAGCTGGATTAGTAGGTTCTTTGGAAGCTATTTACATGGCAAAAAGAGGGCATAATGTTTCTGTTTATGAGCGTAGATCTGATATGAGAAAAGCTGAATTGGTGGCAGGAAGGTCAATTAATTTAGCCCTTTCCACAAGAGGATGGACTGCACTAAAAAAGGTTGGTATTGATGATGAGGTTAGAGAGATGGCAATTCCTATGCCTAAGCGAATTATGCACGCTCAAGACGGAACGTTGAGTGAGCAGCCATATGGGCAAGATGGTGAAGCTATTTATTCTGTCTCCAGAGGAGGGCTTAATGTATTATTAATGAACCTTGCTGAACGAGAGAAAAATATAGATCTATATTTCAATCATAAACTTATGAGTGCCGACCTAAATAAGGCTCAAGCTATTTTTGAAGACGAAAAAGGGAAAGAACAAATCGTAAATGCCGATGTTTTAATAGGTGCTGATGGAACTTACTCAACTGTTCGAAATCATATGATGCGGCAAGATCGATTTCAGTTTTCTCAACATTATATCGAGCACGGATACAAGGAACTAACTATTCCAGCTAATCCTGATGGAAGTCATCAAATAGAAGCTAACGCTCTACATATTTGGCCAAGAGGAAACTATATGTTAATTGCTTTGCCAAATATGGATGGTAGCTATACATGCACCTTATTTTTCCCTTTTGAAGGAGAGTATTCGTTTGAAAGCTTAAAAACACACCAACATGTTGCAGATTTTTTCAATGATGTATTTCCTGATATTGTTCCATTAATACCTAATTTAGTAGAAGATTATTTCAATAATTCAACATCTTCTCTTTCAATAATGCGTTGCTACCCTTGGACTGTTTCGGATAAAGTTTTATTAATTGGCGATTCGGCTCACGCGACTGTTCCATTTTACGGTCAAGGTATGAACGCTGGTTTTGAAGGGTGTTATGTTTTAGATAAGCTATTGGAGAAACATGGTGATGATTGGAAAGCATGTTTTGATGAATATTCAAAATACAGAAAGCCCGATGGTGATGGTGTTCAAGACTTATCGATGCATAATTTTGTTGTGATGCGAGATAAAACTGCTGATCCACAATTCCTATTACAGAAAAGAATTGAATTAAAGTTTTCAAAAAAATATCCAGAAAAATGGCTACCACTTTATTCTATGGTAAGCTTTAGTAATATTCGATATTCAGACGCCTGGAAAATTGGTCAACAACAAGAAGCACTTATGCAAAAGATAATGTCAATTCCAAATATTGAAGCTATTTGGGATAGCGAATCTGTAGAGCAAAAAATGTTAGCACTTATCGATTGAGAAAAGTTTTAAGCGCATACGGACGGCTTGAGGAGCATGTGCTGCTCATGATTAAAGCAGAGTTTTTTGTGCAACTAATAGGTGCTGCCTTTTTTCTTATTCTCAACATCTTTTTAGCCAAACAAGGTTTTTCCGATCCTGAAATTGCCAACTATATTTCGTATCGTTTTTTAGCAGTAATGCTATTAGCTTTTCCCTTAGGGTTCTTCATTAAAGGAAAAGCACTCAAACCTTTTTTTATGGTGGGTAGTTTAGGTGTTCCAACCGTGGCTGTACTATTGGTGGTAGCTGTTAATCATCAATACCATCAGTATTTGCCTGTGCTATTCATTTTGTGGGGAGTGGTGTTTACTTGTTTTCAGGTCAGCAGCTTGCCTTATGTGATGCGCAATACGGTTGCAGAAAAACAATCACATGCCATTTCTTTAAACTATGCTACCCATAGTTTTGGAACAATAGTTAGCGGAATCATCATTTTTGCTTTATCCAAATTACCGGCCTTTAAGATGGATGAAGGAACAGCGTTAATTGTTATTTCTGTTGTAGGATATTGGGGAGTTCGTTATTTATTTAAGCTGAAAGTTGATAAGGTCGTCCCTGTTACGAAAGGATTACAATGGAAATCTTATGATTGGGATTTATTGCTGAAAGCCATAGTGCCTACTTTGATTATTGCAATTGGGGCTGGATTAACTATACCATTTATCAATCTTTTTTTCTTTCATAACTTCGAGGTAGATTCTTCCGATTTTGCTTTGATTGGTGGAGCAGCTAGTTTGCTAGTAGCAACTACCGCTTTGTTGGTGCCTAATGTGAAAAATAAGTTAGGTTTTAAGAAAGGAATCACGCTAACACAGAGTGTTGCTGTTTTGGCTTTGGTGGCTTTGGCTACAACCGAATTTTTTACGAATTATTGGTGGGCACTTCCTATTGCTGTTTTGTGTTTCTGGATTAGAACACCTTTGATGAATATGGCGGCTCCTATGACTTCCGAATTAACTATGAATTATGTAGGAGAGAAAAACCAGGAAATGCTTTCAGCAGTAATGGCTGCAATTTGGAGTGGAAGTTGGTATTTCAGTTCGCAGATTTTTCGTTTTTTAACAGAAGCAGGATTCCCCTATGCATATATTTTTTACATCACTGCAGCACTTTATGCTTTTGGAGTTTTCATGTATTACTTGCTGATTTTAGAATATGAAAAAAAAGAAATTTAATTTTATTGTATTTCAATATTCTATGGTTTGAATGTTATTAAAATAGTTATAAAATAAAATCTTATTGTTAATTATTTCAAGAAAGGATTATTCGCTTTTTCAAAACCGATATTGGTACTGGGTCCGTGTCCGCAAAAAACTTGAGTCTCTTCTGTTAAGGGAAATAAAACAGTTTTTATACTATTGATTAAAGTATCGTAATCACCACCCGGAAGGTCAGTTCTTCCAATACTCATTTGAAAAAGCACATCTCCGGCGATAACAAAATTTTGT
>CAXDKI010000017.1:0-8607 GCA_963990215.1 uncultured Flavobacteriales bacterium
TTGATTTTCTTTCAGTAATTGTTCTACAAATGCTCTAAACGCACCCTTTCCACCTTTTACAGGAATTGTATGTTGTGCCTGTTTTTTTACATAATCAGGTGCATTCTCTGGGCAAGCTGAATAGCCAGCGGCTTGTAGTAGTTTAATATCATTGATGTCATCTCCAATAAAAGCAACTTCATCTAAAGAGATTCCAAGCTCTTCGCAAAAATTACTAGCAGTTTTTAATTTGTCTTTTGTGCCTAAAAACACATGTTTTATTTGTAGTTTTTTAGCTCGATTGCTTACCATAGGAACATTTTCTCCGGTCATTATGGCAATAGGGATGTCTAGTAATTTTAAAAACAAAACACCTGCGCTATCTGAAGTGTTGAATTTTTTTAGTTCGTTCCCGTGAATGTCGTAATACATGCCTCCATCGGTCCAAACACCATCTATATCTGTTATGACTAGTTTAATATTCATGATAACATATTTGGATAAATGATTTCATTAGCTGGTATGTTGCAAGTTACATATTTACCAATAAGTAACTTCTTATCGCTCCATTTATATCCATCGCCAGGGCTTAGTAAGTGAATATCTTCTTCTTGTATGATATCTCCTTTTTTAAGTGTTTTTTTGGTTGCTATAGAACGCTCTAGTTTTTTTTGAGCTGTGGCAACATCCTTGCAAATGAAAATTTCTTTTTTCCCCATCGACTTTTCTAAAAGTCTAATGTCTCGAATCATTCTGTTTAGACCGTCAGGTCCTAAGGAGCTTATTTGATCAGTTCCTTTCATTTTTCGATCTAGGGTAATGTGTTTTTCAATTACCTGCGCACCCATTGCAACAGCAGCAATTGGCATGGCAATACCTATTGTATGGTCGGAATATCCAATGGTAAAGTTTGAGTATTTTTCTTGTAAAAAAGCAATGGTGTTGAGGTTTACATTTTCAGGTTCTGTAGGGTATTGAGAAACACAGTGTAATATGCTCAATTCTTGATGGTATTTAGTGATCGTTTCTACAGCTTTATCCAACTCCTTGTCTCCTGCCATTCCTGTAGAAATAATCATAGGTACTTTGGTTTCGGCCATTGCTTCCAATAAAGGGATGTTTGTAAGGTCTCTACTAGCAACTTTTAATTTGTCTGGCTGAAAAAGACGAAGTATTGAAAGGCAAGAAGGAGCGCATAGTGTTTCAATAAAATCTACTCCTTTGCTTTTAGCGTAATTATAGAGTTCATGATGTTCTTCGTCTGAAAGTTCTAGGAATGCTCTATGTTCCCCATAGGTGTTTCCAAATGAGTTTTTATTCACATAGGGAGTGGTCATTTGAGAATCGCTCAACTCGTAATTTAAATCTCTTTTAGTTAATTTAATTGCATCAATAATAGGTAAATTAATATTAAATAATTGCTCTATAATAGGAGATGTGGCACTGTCAATAATCTGCTTCGCAATCTTTACAGATCCGTTGTGATTTTGTCCTATTTCTCCAATGATGTAAGTCATTATTTTTGATTAAAAGCGATTGATTGCGCCATTTTTAACTTCATTTTTTGAGTGATGTTTTCAACAATCGTACTTAAGTTAAAGTTACTGTGTTTTTCAACACAAAGTTTGTAGAGAGTTTGTGCTAATTTGAAATCTTCATCAGTGTCCACGGTTAATCTAATATCATTTGCTTGACATAAGATTGGAGGATTCATTTTAGTTATAGTGAAGAGATCAGGGTTTTGGTATATATAATTGGTGACATGCTCTAGATAGGTCTTTTCTTTAGTGAGTGAGTGAACCTTTTCTAAAGCAGTAAGACTTACAAATTCAGCAAACACTCCCCAATGTGTTTGTATGCTTGGTTTGTCTTGAAAAAAGTGAGCTGAGTAATCGGCACTTTCATCCACTAACTCTTCAATGAAGGAAGTATCAATAAACGGATTATCGGCACATACTCTAATAATATTTGAAAAGTTATTTTCTTGAGCACAATAGATATACCTTTCGAGTACATTCTCCTCGCTACCTGTAAAAACATGAATATTATTTCTGTTAGCTACCTTTACAATTTCATTGTCATTTGGATGTTTGCTAGTTGCTACAACTACAGGATAGTTTAATGTTTTGAGCTTTTGAAGTATAATGTCCAAAATGCAATGTTCTTGGTAGAAGGGTAGTAGTACCTTGTTGGGTAGTCTTGTTGACCCCGTTCTTGCTTGAACAATAATTCCGGTTTGCATAATTTTAAAAAGCTCTGCCAATACCTACTATAAAACGATTCGCTTGTATATGGCTCTCATCCACATTTGGGTATTTATTTAGCAACATTGGAAAATCTACTCTTAGTGTAAACGGACGAACTGTTTCCAGTGCACCCCAACGGTCTAGGGTTAGTGCAAATCCAACACCTGCATCTGAACGAATACTTGTAAAGGCATTTTTCCAGTTTTGATATGTTACCTGTGTGGTATTGATTAAACCTGCATCTGCAAAGAAGTAGGTTTTCAATTTCCTTTGCCTTTTTAAAACAGGCAGTATTTTATGAAACTCTAACTCGGCACTAATAGAGGCTCCACTTGTTCCTGCATAAGTTTCAATATAATTTCCTTCAGCATCCAATTCAGGAGCTAGGTATCCTGCATAGCCTCTTAGGTTTAAGCCACCCCCCATATGAAATTGGTTTGTTGACTCTCCGTATCCTGTCCAGTCATTTGGAACAAAGCCTTGTGCTCTTGTTAATTTGTGATCCATTAAACTCTCAGGGTTAGCACCTGCTAAGTATAATTGCGATTCGCTAGCCCAATTGTCACCACTACCATATTGTGCAAAAAATCGTGTGTTAAGTTGTAGTTTGCCGATTCTGCTTTTATTGACAGAAGTTAAGGCTACTTTAGCATAGTTGTAATCTGAACCAATAGTAGAGCTAATAACTTCTAAATTAATATTTCCTTTTCCCTTTTTGTAATCGTACGAATGATCCCATCCAAAAGTAGCTGTGTTATTAAACTTATTACTTTCCCAACCCCTGTAAAGTAAGTAATTGAGGTCACTTTCGTTTGGTCTGTACATGCTTTTGAAAGCCGTGTAAAAACGGTTTTTCTTTTTATAGTCTGATTTTTCCAAACCAACTTTATTCATATGCAATCCGGCTAAAAATCTTGAGTTAGCCGAAAGTTTACCGTGTTTGATGAACTTATCCAAACCTGTTCTGTAATTGAAACGATAAGAGAATGGATTATAATTCTGAGGATCTGTTACAGAAGAGTCTTGGAAAAGCGCTGTATTTAGCCAAATATTACCAGCCATAATGTGGTGGTGAAGCATGTAGTTTCCATTAAAATGTGCTCCAACTTTAAGTCCGTCATAGGCATTCCACCAAACGTCTGGTCTAAAGTTAAGATTGTAGCGTTTCCAATCTGGTAAGTTCCAAATTTTAGAGTCAAAAGCCATATCTATGGGTGCTTTCTTACTGTTGTTTAACATGTAGCTATCAGCCAATCTGTTTGTTGGGTCTATTACTATATTTTCAATTCCTTCTGGAATGTGAACAGTAGTAGTGTAAGTGGGATAAATTTTACCCCAAGCATGCCATTTATCTAAAACTTTAGCATCTGTCTTTTTTATAAACCAGTGGTTAGGGATGTGAAATTTGTGTTCCGTTCCATCTTTAGCAAAAATACTGAAATCGATAGGCATTTGCATACCGCCTTTTCTTTCAAAAGTGATGGCATAATTATTACCACCTTTTGCTTCTATATTTTTGATTCCATAATCAATTGTTTTGGTTGTTTCCATCCATTGATCGAAGAACCAATTAAGATCTACCTTCGTGTGTTCTACAATTGCTTCTCTAAAATCATCAAAATAAGGATGGGCTATTTTCCACTTATTGAAATAGTGTTGCATAGCTTCTAAGAACAATTCTTCTCCTAATACATACTCCAAGTTATATAACATGGCTGCTGTTTTGTAGTATACATGACGATATCCGCCACCATGGCCTAATGCAGAACTGAAACCATCTGAATGTGTGTTTAATTGAGGGTCATTGAACTTAGTAGCGTCTTTGATATATGCGTAGTATACTCTAGAATCTACGGCTTTAATACGTTTTTTGAAATGATTTTTGTAGGCACTTATACTTGGCTCTGTAACTAGGTATTCACCATCTATTTTATTCAAAGCCCATGCAGTTAAAAATTGTGTAAACCCTTCGTCCAAAGCAGCTCGATAAGTTTCATTAGAACCTACCATTGCGTAAAACCATTGGTGTCCAATCTCATGTGCTAAAAGACCTCTGTAGCCAGGATCTTTACCTCCATCTAGTGTGATCATAGGATACTCCATTCCATCACGAGCATCTGCAACAATGATTTTATGATAAGCATACATGCCAATATCTTCCGAAAAAACACGAATCACATCAGCTGAAAATTGCGCTGCGTTTTGCCATTTAGAAGCATGTGGTTCTTGTACCATAGAAATAGCACGGATGCCATTCCATTCTACTTCTCCAATACGATAAGTAGGGTCGGCAGTAAAAGCGAAATCGTGTACATTTTCTGCATGGTAAATCCAAGTTTTTCTAGATAAACTATCGTAAGGAGTAATGATGGAGGGAGCTGAGTTCCAAGGTTTGTCAGCAAAATTTTTGATGTCAAGTTTGGCGCGTAAATCATCAGGCATTACTTCCGCTCTGTTTTGTAATGCTCCTGTTGCTTCTACTACATAATTTGAAGCAAAGGTTAACTCTACATCCCAAGTTCCGAAATCTCCATAAAATTCCTTTCCTAGGTGTTGATCGGTAGTCCATCCAAATTTTGCATCGTAAACAGCAATTCTAGGGTACCATGCTACTCCATCATAGTGTTTGTTTCCAAAAGCATTGAATGTTTTCATTCTTCTACGTAAGCTTCCTGTATCAAAGTAGGTTTTGAAGTCCATAGTAAAAGTGATGCTTTCTCCACTTCTTACAGGCTCGTTTAAGTATACTTTTAAGATGGTGTTATCCAATTCTGTTTTTACTAACTTACCATCTGCCCTAAGGTCTTTAACCACGGTTCCTAGCCCTTTCTTTTCGTATCGTCCGTATTGAGGTTCTGAATTATTTTGATGGTGTAACTCAGAGCAGTATGATCCAGGTGTGAATGCATTTTGATACAAATGAAAATAAACGAATGTTAAATCATCTGGTGAATTGTTCCAGTATGTTAATGATTCGCTTGCATCAATGATGTCTTTTGTTTCATCAATATTCGCTTTTATATTGTAGTGAACATCTTGTTGCCAATATCCTGCAAGCGCTTTGTTTTGCCAGTAATTTGGGTTGTCTGCTTGTCTATAAGTGTTTGGGGTCTTTAATGGGTTGTACGGGCTTTGCGCTTGTGATACAAATCCTAAAAAAACTAATACTGCTAAAAAGCTCCTTTTCATATTCTTAATGGCTATTAAAATGGATAGCGAAGATAAGAAAAAGACTAAAAGGATAAATGTAATTTCAGGTTAAGCTGTCGAGAAGTGAGGTAGTTAGGTACAGCAAATTGTGTTCCGCCTACATCTTGTATCCAAAGGTAGGACACTGTGTTATCAATATCTAAGAGGTTAAAAGCTTCTAAACTTATCCAAGCTGCTTCAGTAAAGTTAAACAGATTGTACCTTTTTTTATTTTCTCCTTCTTTTTTCAAAACAACAGAGAAACCAATGTCTACACGCTTGTAATCTGGCATGCGAAAATCGTACTCTCCCTTGTAAGTATCGGGGGCTTTTAATGGAAATCCGGAACCATAGACTAGATTTAGGTGCATTTTGAAATGCGGCATTTTAGGTAAGTAGTCTTGAAAAAATAAGGAAAAATTAACTCTTTGATCAGCAGGTCTTGCATAGTAGCCGATTTCACGAATGGTTCCATTATCATCTGTATAAAAGTCATTTTCAATATCTGCAGCTGTTTTCATAATAGATAAGCTAGCCCAAGATTCCATTCCTTTAACAAACTCTCCATTTAATCGAATATCAAGACCTTTTGCATATCCTGAGGCACTATTTTCTGCATAGTATCTAATACGTACGTTTTCAATTTCATACGGAATCAAATTATCTAAGTCTTTATAGTATAGTTCTGATACAAGCTTGAATGGTCTTTGCCAAATATTAAAGTTGTAGTCACTTCCAATGATGAAGTGTGTTGATTTTTGTGCCTTTAAATCCCTGTTTAGTTGCCCTTCTAAGTCTCTTAACTCTCTGTAAAAAGGAGATTGATAATACACACCACTAGATGCTCTGAACACTATATCCTTATCCCATAATGGTCGATAGGCTATGGATGCTCTTGGACTAAGAAGATATTCTTCGTTTAAATCCCAGTAGCTTCCACGAACACCAGCATTTAGTGTTATTCTTTCTATTGTTTGTTGTAACTGCATGTAAGCTGTGTGTCTGTACGAATGTAATGAGGCTTCTGTTTTTAAAACATCTTCTAAATCGAATGATTCTGGTTCTTGCAATCCTTCTGCAAGATAATCCGCGGGGTGAGGTAATGAAAATCCAGCAGAATCAATGAGCGTCCATTCGCTTAACACATCTCGAATTCTTTCGGATTGTGTTTTAAAGCCCCAGCGAAATTCTAAATCATCTTTTGTGTATAGACCGCCATGTTGTAAAGAATGGACACTTGCTTTGAGGTAGTTGCGCGCATGATTAAGGTGTGTTCCAACTCCTCTATTGAAAGTAGCTTCACCAAAATTTTCAGAACCTAAATCATTATCTAGTTCATAAAGCCAATATTGTCCTAAAATGTCAAAAGTTTCACTTTCATAGGTTCTGAAAGCAGAGGCTGTGAAATTTAGATTGGTGTTTTCGCTAGGTTGCCAACTAGTGTTGATGGCATTGAAAAAGGTTTCGTATTCATCAA
The DNA here is from genome assembly GCA_963990215.1 of uncultured Flavobacteriales bacterium. Classification (GTDB taxonomy): domain Bacteria; phylum Bacteroidota; class Bacteroidia; order Flavobacteriales; family UBA7312; genus UBA7312. The sequence continues at coordinate 6,892 of CAXDKI010000017.1, forward strand.
TTTCTTGCCCTTCAAAAAATATTCGTACTTCTAAAGGAACACTGATTGTTCCAAATCGAGTCTCTCTGTTTTGAGGTATGTGATGATAAGTGTTTTTAGAGTAGTTTCCTAGATAGCTAACAGACCACTTATTGTTAATCGCATAACTCAAATAAGTTTGAATGTCTGAAAAGTCTGGATTATATTCTCCCTGTGTATCAAGGCTGTTTAAAACATACTTGGTCGACTTTTTTCTTGCACCTACCAAATAGGTGAACCTTTTTGATTTATCGACACCCTCTACATGTAGATTAGCTCCTAATAAACTCATAGTAGCAGATCCTCCAAATTCTATTGGTTTTTTATAGGTAATGTCTAATACTGAAGACATTTTACCCCCGTATTGTGCTGCAAATCCTCCAGCAGAAAATTTAATAGAATTCACTAAATCAGAATTCACAAAACTTAATCCTTCCTGCTGGCCAGAGCGTATTAAGAATGGACGATAGACTTCGATACCATTTACATAAACTAGGTTCTCATCAAAATTACCACCACGCACATTATACTGAGAGCTTAGTTCATTAGAAGAGCTAACCCCGGGAAGTGTTTTGATAAGCCCTTCAACACCACTATTTGAAGTTGGTAAAACACTGATATGCTTAGAGTCAACTTTATCAAAAGTGCTGTTTCTGATTTGCTCGTCCTCTACATTAACATCATCAATTTTGATATGTGAAGGATCAAGTTCGATATTTAGATTGTAATCTTGCCCTTTCTTGAGCATCGGTAGTTCAATTTTTTCTGTATTGTAACCTATGTAGGAAAAAGCAATAGATTGTTTTCTATTAGCTGAAACTGATAAGCTGTAGTTGCCTTCTTTGTTGGTAGATGTTCCTATTGAACTACCAATTATACTCACATTAACTCCTTCGATAGTTTCGCCCATGTGGCTTACATTGCCGATAACATTTTGCGCCCATGAGTGGAAGCAAAAAGTACAAAGTAAAATTAGAAGTAGGCGTCTCATAAAGTTATCAAAGGTAATAATTAAAAGATGTTAGAAATTTTGAAATGTTTACATTTGAAAATAACTTGATTATTGACATTTTATTATGAATAAAGTATTGGTTTTGTGTACAGGAAATTCTTGCAGATCACAGATGGCAGAAGGTTGGTTAAAGTCTATGTTAGGTGATTTGGCAGAGGTTTATAGCGCTGGTTTGGAAGCGCATGGTATCAATCCGTTTATGAAAAAAGTTATGGAAGATACCGGTATAGATGTGAGTAAACATACCTCTAATGTGATGAGCGAATACAAGGATATTTCTTTCGATTATGTTATTACTGTTTGCGATCACGCTAAAGATAATTGTCCTTATTTTCAAAATGCTGTTAAAAGGATAAGTCATTCTTTTGATGACCCTGCTGATGCTACAGGATCGGATAAAGAGCAGTTAGTTGTTTATAGAAAGGTATGTGACCAAATTCGACAGTTTTGCATTAAATTTTGTAAAGAAGAATTTGGAGTCCTTTACACATAGCAAATAGCAGTACATTTTCTATAAATTCTTAATTTTTTAATTAACTAAATGGATTGGTAGCCCAAACATTAAGTTCATTTATAAAACCTCTATCATCCATTTCAATTACAGAAATTATAGAATGAGATATTTCTTTAACTGTTAACTTATTATGTATTTCTTCTCTCTCAATTCTATTAGGATTTCCAAAAGC
>CAXDKI010000018.1:0-8504 GCA_963990215.1 uncultured Flavobacteriales bacterium
ACAATGTGAATATTCTTATAAAAATGGTCTTTTAATGTCGACAAAGGGGTACTATTCAAACAAACAAATAAGTGAAGAAACACAAAGAAACGGAATGTGTATCTACTATTATAAAAATGGTGAGATAGAATGTATGGGGAATACTAAGGAAGGTAAGTATAATGGAGTTTGGAAATGGAATAATAGAAAAGGGGAATTAGTAGAAGAACTAACATGGGAAGAAGATGAACTAATTTCAGAAAAAGTATATGACAAGAAGGGATTACTTTGGTATGAAAATGAATGGATTAGTGATAATAGTTATATACAGAAAAGATTTGATTCAGGAGGTTTTGTGATTATAGAGGGTACTGCAACTGATGGGAAGGAAGAAGGTGTATGGAAATACTACGATGTTTATGACGATGGAACTAGAGAACTTTATAAAGAAATAATCTGGAACTATGGAAAAAAAATAGAAGTTACGTTAATGTAAAGAATAACGTATCAATCTCACGTACTACAATAGTTATTCCACAGTCACGCTCTTAGCAAGGTTGCGCGGTTGGTCTACATTACAGCCACGCATTACTGCAATGTGGTAAGAAAGCAACTGAAGTGGTATGTTGCTTAAAATTGGTACTAGTGGCTCTGCTACTTCTGGTATTTCAATTACATAATCTGCAATTTCTTTCACCGTAGTATCGCCTTCGGTAACCACGGCAATAACAATGCCGTTACGCGCTTTTACTTCTTGTATGTTGCTCACTACTTTTTCATAGTGTCCTTTTTTGGTAGCAATCACTACAATAGGCATGTTCTCATCAATCAAAGCAATGGGTCCATGCTTCATTTCAGCTGCAGGGTAACCTTCTGCATGTATGTAAGAAATCTCTTTCAATTTCAAGGCACCCTCCAAAGCAACCGGGAAGTTGTATCCTCTTCCCAAGTATAAGAAATTCAAAGCATCTTTAAACTTGACAGAAAGCTCTTTTATGTAGTCGTTAGAGTTCAAGAGTTTTTCTACTCTAATAGGGATGTTTCCCAACTCACTAATTAACTCACGGTAATAATTTTCGGCAATGGTTCCTTTGTGCCTACCCAACATTAAAGCCATAAGACTAAGCACGGTTACCTGTGCTGTAAATGCCTTGGTAGATGCTACTCCTATTTCTGGTCCTGCATGCGTGTAAGAACCGGCATCACTCAAACGAGCAATAGAAGAACCTACTACATTACATACGCCTAAAACAGTAGCTCCTTTTTCTTTGGCCAGCTTCATAGCTGCTAAAGTATCTGCTGTTTCACCCGATTGAGAAATGGCTAAAACCACATCTTTTTCAGTAATGATGGGATTACGGTAACGGAACTCGGAAGCATATTCTACTTCCACCGGAATTCGGGCTAAATCTTCAAAAAGATATTCGCCAATAAGTCCTGCATGCCAAGAGGTACCACAAGCCACAATGATCATCCTGTCCGCATTGATGATTTTTTGTTGATAATCGGCAATACCTCCTAGTTTCACTTCGGCTTTATCTACATGTAAGCGCCCACGCATACTGTCTGCAATAGACTTGGGCTGCTCAAATATTTCTTTCAACATGAAATGCTCGTAGCCTCCTTTTTCAATGGCCTCCAAATTAATTTCAAGTTCTTGTATGTAAGGTGTTTTCTCTAAATTGTCGATAGTTTTTAACTCTATCTCCTTGCCTATTTTTAAGCGTGCAATTTCTCCATCTTCCAAATACACCACATTTTTAGTGTACTCGATAATAGGGGTGGCATCCGATGCCAAGAAAAATTCATTTTCTCCTACACCAACGACTAATGGAGATCCTTTTTTAGCAACAATAATTTCGTTTGGATTGTCTTCTTCTATGACCGCAATGGCATAGGCGCCAATTACCTCATAAAGGGCTAAACGAACCGCTTCAAAAAGACTTACTTCTTCCTGCTGCTGGACTTCTTCTATTAAGTGCGTAAGAACCTCTGTATCTGTATCGCTCTCAAAAGAATGTCCTCTTTTAGTCAGTTCTTCTTTTATAGAATCATAGTTTTCAATGATTCCGTTATGTATAAGCGCTATCCTTTTAGATTGAGAAGTATGTGGGTGTGCGTTTATATCGTTCGGAACACCGTGTGTAGCCCAGCGTGTATGACCAATGCCGATGCTACTAGCAGTATCTTTATCTTCGGAAAAAGCCAATAAATCGGCTACCTTTCCTTGCTTTTTGTAAATATTTAGCTGCCCATTAAATAAAGCTACTCCCGCGCTATCATACCCTCTGTACTCTAATCGTTGTAGTCCTTTAATGATGATTGGAAAGGCTTCTCTGTGTCCTATATACCCTACAATTCCACACATATTAAAATTCGGTATAAGTGATATTTAATTCTACTTCTCCGGTAAAGAGTGTTCTGTTAGCGTTTACAGATGCTCCTATTGGCATTAAATATAAATCTTCTACTGGCAACTCCTCGCTAATCAATTGGCTTAAATATTTCGAAATATTAAATACATATTGGTTGCTTTCTAGTTCTCCTCCAAAATGCTCTGCCCCTTCAAAAAAATCGCTTACAAACAGCTTACTTCCTGAAGAATCTACTCTAACTAACGATAAAGAAGCGTGCGCTTTCAGTTGCTCTGTAGCGTTCGTTTGTTGAAAAGTTAGAGTAGCTTTATTGATTGGCTTAGTGGCTAATGAATCTTGTAAAGAAGAAATTAGATCAGTATCTAAAAGCATCTTTAAATTATAGCCCCCCATCGATTGCACAGCTAATTCATCCGTGAGCTGATGAGCTTGGGAAAAATGATTTAATCGTGCTGCGCCACTTCCCATAACCAAATCAAATTCTAAAGAGTCATTATATGTTATTTCTAATCTAGAATCTACATCTTTTAAATTGAAATACACCACAGATCCACTTAGCGCTGTTGTGCGTATCTGAATTCCTTTCAAATACTCCACAAAAGCGGTGTTATCTGCCAAATCATCACTGCTCGCGTCTAAAACCATCTGTCCTAAAACATCTAGTGGAATTTGAAGAGAGTACTTTCCTAATGTATCTGGATCTGACTCGTATGGATAAAAAGTATGAGAAGCTAATACATTAGTGGCGTCTATCTCCTGATTGGAGTAATACAAAGAATCTACAAATATACTCTCATCTAAAGTAGCTACTTCTATTTCTATTTGCTGTGTAGAATCTCCATAATATCCTGCGTAAGTTAAGTACAAAACAGCAGATGAAAGGATGGGGTTGTCTTCAAAATCAACAGCGCTCTCCGATAATAATAGCTGCGTAGAAAAAAGCGCTTCAACATCTCCAAAAACAGGGTCCGTGTAGGCTCCAAGTAAATTCAATGTGTTTTCATCTGATTTTACTGAGTCTTCCACTGTTGATGTTAAGCTTAAAAACGCTCCATCATTTTCCAATGTAGTAATTGTTATCCTATCACTTTCTGGCTGAATTTCCAAACCAATTAAGTCCGGATCAGTACACGAAAATAGGGCTATCGCTACCGACAGCCCTAACATCCAAATTTTATTCATTGTGTGTTTCGTTGCATTTACGATAAAACTGCTTCCTCTTCCAAAAGTTCGTCATAGAGGGTGTTATAAGCCGCAATATAAGAATCTTCTGATTGGTAATCTAACGTATGTTTATCGCTTTTTTGTATAAATGATTCTAACTCTTTGTCTAATTTTTCCGATCCTACAATAACAGCATCCGCAAAAGTGATAGCTATCTTGTGTAGATTCAGAATGGTTGCTTCATCAATAACAGCAGTATCTTCTTCAGAAACACCTGCCACTCTTGATTTTTGTGACATCTCATTGCTAAGCTTTCCTTCAACCTCTTGGTTGTAAAGGGAGTATACCACTTTTGTGTTTTCAAAAATAGGGTCCTCCGCAAAAGCGCGTTTTAGGTACATCGGCACTAATGCAGACATCCATCCTTGACAATGTACAACATCAGGAGCCCAACCTAGTTTACGAACCGTTTCTAACACCCCTCTACAGAAGAAAATAACTCGCTCATCATGAAAATCAAAGAAAGTACCGTCTAAGTCGTTCATGAATGTTTTCTTTGGGAAGAAATCTTCATTATCAATAAAATAGACCTGCATTCTTACAGGTTGTAAAGAAGCTACTTTGATGATTAAAGGATAATCCAAATTATCTAAAATCATGTTCATTCCAGAAAGACGAATAACTTCATGTAACTGATGCCTTCTTTCATTAATACAACCATATTTTGGAGTAAAAATTCGAATATCTTTCCCGCTCTCCATTGTCCCTTGCGGTAAATTTCTACCGATAAAAGACATTTCATTTTCAGGTAAATAAGGGGTGATTTCCTGAGAAATGAATAACACTCTTTTCTTTTCCATCTAGCTTTACGTTTGTTCTAGAAATTATTTCAAACTGAATTATCTGCGAAATTACGAAAATTCAAGCGAATAATCAAGGAAAACCCTACTTTTACACCTGAAAAACAAGGGGTTAATGCTACTTGCTAAAAATATAGACACACTAGAGGAGATTCTTGCTGAATGGAAATTATTAGGACTCAGCGTTGGATTTGTGCCTACGATGGGAGCTCTTCACCTAGGTCATTTATCTTTAATTGAGCAAGCCATATCAGAAAACGACAAAGTTGTTTGTTCTATTTTTGTTAACCCTACCCAGTTTAACGATCCGAAAGATTTAGAAAACTACCCAAGTCAAATTGAGGAAGACCTTATTTTACTAAAGAAAGTCGGTTGTGATTTAGTTTTTAGTCCTAAAAAAACAGACATGTATCCTCAAGGAGATAAAGTCGTTCACTTTAACCTCAACGGTTTAGATAATTTAATGGAGGGAGCTCAAAGACCGGGTCATTTTGATGGAGTGTGCACAATTGTTAGCAAGCTATTTGAACTTGTACAGCCTAGGAACGCTTATTTCGGACAAAAGGATTTTCAGCAATTAGCAATTATTCGTCAGCTTAACAACAATCAAAAATTCAATATAAATATTGTTGGCTGTCCTATTATTAGAGAGGAGGATGGTTTAGCTATGAGTTCAAGAAACGCTTTACTAAACGCTGAAGAACGAATAATCGCTACTGAAATATATCGTATACTTTTAGGAGCTAAAGCACAATTTCAAAATTCCTCTATCGAAGAAGTAAAATCATTTGTGAAAATAGAGCTTAATGCTGTTTCAGCGTTTTCTACAGACTATACAGAAATTGCTCATGCGCAAACGCTAAAACCACTCAATAATCTAGAAAAAAACGAACCTGCTATCTTGTGTGTAGCCGTCTTTTTAGGAAGTGTTCGTTTAATCGATAATATCCTATTAAATTAAGTAATTTTGTCACATGCAAATTGAAGTTATCAAATCGAAAATTCATAGAGTAACGGTTACTGGAGCAGACCTCAACTATATCGGAAGCATTACTATCGATGAAGATTTAATGGAAGCCTCTAACATCATTCAAGGAGAAAAAGTGCAGATTGTAAACATCAACAATGGTGAGCGATTAGAGACTTATGTGATTAAAGGGCAAAGGAGATCGAAAGAAATTTGTCTGAACGGACCTGCTGCAAGAAAGGTGCAAAAAGGGGATGTTATCATCATCATTTCTTACGGTATCATGGATTTTGAAGCAGCTAAATCATTCAACCCAACTTTAATTTTTCCTAACGAAGACAACTCGCTGTAAAAATGGCTAAATGGATTAAATACATCTTGTTTTTTGGAATCGGTGTGTTGCTCCTGTTTTTAGCATTTAACAATCAAAATCCTCAAGAACTTATTGAGCAGTTGAAAACCGTAGATTATCTATGGGTATGGTTCTCTATGTTGTTTGGTTTTTTAGCTTTTGTAAGCCGCGGTTTACGATGGGTTATCCTTTTACAAAACTTGGGATATCAGGTTAAACCACTGAACAGCATTTACGCTGTTTCTATCGGTTACTTCACTAATTTAGCTATTCCAAGAGCTGGAGAGGTAACTAGGTGCACTAGCCTAAGTCAGTCGGAAAAAATTCCTGTAAATAAACTATTTGGAACCATTATTTTAGAAAGGACTATTGATTTCATGATTCTGGTTTCTTTAATCTGCTTCACTTTTTTAGTGGAATTTGAGGCTTTCTCTCAGTTTTTTACCAACCTTTTTGAAGATGGAGAAGATGCTCCTAGCAATGTAGGATTTTTTGCTATTGCGATTTTTAGCACTTTGTTGATGCTTTTCTTTGTGTTTAAAAACAAGCTGAAACAGACGGCTATTTACCAAAAGATAGCCGGTTTTTTACATGGGGTAGCGGACGGATTTAAAAGCATTAAAGGCATTCAAAAAAAATGGGCTTTTTGGGGACACACTTTATTTATTTGGCTTATGTATTATCTCATGACTTATGTTTGCTTCTTTGCTATTGAAAGCACGCAGTTGTTAAGTCCAATTGATGGATTATTTATCATGGTTATTGGAGGATTAGGCATGATAGCTCCTGTGCAGGGTGGTATTGGTGCTTATCACCTTGTGGTAAAAATTGGCCTGATGATTTTGGGCATTTCTGCGGATGCTGCTCTTCTATTTGCTACGGTAGTGCACACTTGTCAAACTTTAATGACACTTTTCGTTGGAAGTATTTCTCTTTTAATGCTATTTTTATCCAAACGAAAAGCAAAAAGTGTGTCAGCTCAATAATATTTCTAACAAACTTCTTTCTTTAGAGGAGCTACTCCTTAAGCTACCTATGTGGAAGCAGGAAGGAAAAGTTGTATTTACCAATGGCTGTTTTGATATCTTACATATTGGTCATCTACACTACTTAGCTAAAGCTTCAGAACTGGGGCATAAACTTATTGTTGGCTTAAATACCGATGCTTCCGTTAAACGACTGAAAGGAACAAACCGACCAATCAACAATGAACATGCTAGAGCAACGATGCTCGCCAATCTTGCTATCGTAGATGTAGTGGTCTTGTTTAAAGAAGACACCCCTCACGAACTCATTCAGCGTATTGTTCCAAATGTATTAGTGAAAGGGTCTGATTATTGTGTTGAAGAAATTGTAGGTCGTGACATTGTTTTGGAAAATGGTGGATCCGTTATTCCTATTGATTTATTAGAGGGTTACTCCTCTACAAGTATTATTAAAAAAATGCAACATGGCGAAAGTTAAAACGACTTTTTTCTGCCAGAATTGTGGAGCACAATACGCGCAATGGATGGGTAAGTGCAAGGCTTGTGACGAATGGAACACCATTGTGGAAGAGGTGATTTACAAAACAGACAAAGAGGGTGTTTGGAAAACAGACACGAATCAAAGAGCTAGTAAAGCACAAAGCATTCAAGAGATTTCTTTAGAAAATGAACCAAGAATCGACACGAACGATAACGAGCTAAACAGAGTGCTTGGTGGTGGTATTGTTCCTGGGTCATTGGTTTTATTAGGAGGCGAGCCTGGTGTTGGAAAATCAACATTACTACTACAGGTAGCGTTGCGTATGCAACACAAAATACTATATGTTACAGGTGAGGAAAGCGATAAGCAAATTCGCATGCGCGCAGAGCGTCTAGGGCTCAAAGAATCTCCCTGTAATATTTTAACAGAAACAAATACGCAAAATATTTTTCAGCAAGTGGTAGCGGTACAACCAGAACTATTGGTTGTTGATTCCATACAAACCCTAAAAACGAACTCTATTGACTCTTCTCCTGGCAGCATTTCTCAAATTAGAGAATGTACAGCTGAACTTATGAAATTTGCTAAAGAAAGCGGTATGCCTGTCTTGCTTATTGGTCACATCAATAAAGACGGACACATTGCCGGGCCAAAAATCTTAGAGCACATGGTAGATGTAGTATTGCAGTTTGAAGGTGACAGAAACCATGTTTATCGTATCTTAAGAGCTAACAAAAATCGTTTTGGATCCACTGCTGAATTAGGGATTTATGAAATGCTATCGAACGGTTTAAGAGAGGTAAACAACCCCTCAGAAATTCTTATTTCACAAAAAGACGAAGCGCTAAGCGGCGTGACTATTAGCGCTACTATAGAAGGAGCAAGGCCGCTTCTGATAGAAACACAAGCATTGGTCAGTTCGGCTGTGTACGGCACGCCTCAACGCTCTGCTACCGGTTTTGATTTACGTAGACTTTCTATGCTTTTAGCTGTTTTAGAAAAACGTTGTGGTTTCAAACTTGGAGCAAAAGATGTTTTTCTAAACATTACAGGTGGCATTAAAGTGGATGATCCTGCTATTGATTTAGGAGTTGTTTGTGCTGTTCTTTCTTCCAATGTAGATATAGCTATCGATGAGAAAATCTGTTTTGCTGCAGAGGTTGGATTATCAGGAGAAATTAGACCTGTTAATCGTTGTGAGCAGCGCATTCAAGAAGCTGAAAAACTAGGATTTGAATGCATCTTTATTTCTAAATACAACAAAGTAATTCCACAAGAATACAACATTAAAGTAGTGCTGTCTCTTATACACATCTCCGAGCCCACGAGACGTAGAGGAA
>CAXDKI010000019.1:0-8400 GCA_963990215.1 uncultured Flavobacteriales bacterium
CGAATTTTTGAAATGATGCGGCTCTATTCCAGATTGCATATCCTGCAAAATACTTGTTGGGTTTTCTGTTCTTGGATTATCAGAAGTTAGAATGATTTTATTGCTTAATTCACAAGCCATTTTAGCCATCAATGGTCTTTTTGTTTTATCCCTATCTCCGCCACAGCCTACAATCGTAATCAGTTGTTTATTAACACCTTTTACATCATGTATGGTTTGCAACACATTTTTTAATGCATCTGGAGTATGAGCATAATCCACTATACCTAATACTCCTCCCTCCGAGCGAACAATCTGAAATCTACCATCTGCTGCATCTAATGTACTTAGAGCTGTTAGTGTTTGCAGCTTATCTTCGCCTAGCAAAATAGCCGTAGCATAAATAGCTAATAGATTGTAGGCGTTAAATCGCCCTGCTAGTTTAGTCCACACTTCTTGATCATCTATATTTAAAAGCAATCCCTCAAATTGATTTTCTAGGATGCGACACTTGAAGTCTGCCATGCTTTTTACAGCATATGTTTGCTGTTCTGCTTTGCAATGATGTAGCATTCTCATGCCGTTTTTGTCATCATTGTTTACCAAAGCGAACGAATCAGAAGACAAGCCATTAAACAATTCTTTTTTCGCTAAGATGTAATCCTCAAATGTTTTATGATAATCTAAATGTTCATGAGAAATATTGGTGAAAATCGCTCCCGTAAACTGAAGTCCTCCAATTCTGTTTTGATGAATTGCATGTGAACTTGCTTCCATAAAACAATACTTGCAACCAGCCGCTACCATTTCCGACAACAAGCTGTTTAAAGCTATCGTATCAGGAGTTGTATGAGTAGAGACAATCTCTTCATTACCTATCTTATTGACTATGGTAGATAGCAAGCCAACAGATTTACCCATTGACAAATACAACTGGTGCAACAAGGTGGCAACAGTTGTTTTACCATTGGTTCCTGTAACAGCAACAAGTTTTAGTTTCTCAGAAGGATTATCGTAGAAATTAGCCGCCACTAGACTAAGCGCCAAAGAGCTGTCTTTAACTTTTACATAAGTGATGTGTTCTTTTATTTCTGACGGAAGCTCTTCCACCAAGATTGCTACTGCTCCCTGTCGAACAGCCTTATCAATAAATTCATGCCCATCAACTTGCGTTCCTTTTACAGCTACAAACAATGAACCTTTATCTACTTTTCTAGAATCAAAACATATAGATTCAATGGATAAATCTGTTGCTCCAAGCACTTCAAAAAGATCTACTTTATACAATATGTCTTCTAGTCGCTTCATATCAATTGCAAAGTGATATTTTGTCCTTTTCTTATCGATTTACCTTTTGGAATAGACTGTCCTTTAATACTTCCTTTACCTGAAAAATCTACTTTCAATCCATAATTTTCTAGTAGAAAAACAGCATCCTGCAAACCCATTCCTACTACATTCGGCATAATGTTTCCCTGCAAATCATCAGCTATGTTTCTCGTTTTTAGTTCTACTTGATCAATTTGGGCATAAGTCAAAACCCATTCAACATGCTCTTGAATTTCTGTAGGAACTTCTAACTCTTCAAAAACAAATTGTAAATCAGCTTGGAAACCATCTTTGGATTGTGGAACGCTTTGAACTGCTAATCGTTTTTCAACTTGTAACAACAAGTCTGTAGCGTACACATAATCTGCAATTGTTTTGAAAACAGGAGCTGCCACATCCCCTCCATAACTTCCATTTTCTTTAGGGTCGTTTACCACTACAATACAGGCATACTTTGGGTTGTCGGCTGGAAAATACCCCACAAAAGAAGCTTGGTATTTTGTTCTATCTTCCTCTGTCTTATTAGCGTAATCAATCCAGTTAGTACCTGTTTTTCCAGCTATTTTGTATGCCTTACTTTTTATATTTTGAGCCGTTCCTTCTGCTACTACTCCTTCTAACATAGATTGCACTATATTAATAGTTGTTTTTGAGCAAATTGAAGGAGTGATGACCTGAGGAGAAAAACTCTTATCGAGCAAACCTTCATTTAAAACGGCCTGCACAAAATAAGGTCGCATACGCATACCCCCATTGGCAATGGCTGAGTAAAAACTCAATGTTTGTAACGGTGTGATTTCTACTCCGTAACCGATAGACATCCAAGGTAAAGTAGTACCAGACCAATTGTTTTTTACTTGAGGGTGACGAATGTTAGGGTTACTTTCTCCAGAAATAGAAATTCCTAAAGGCTCGTTTAAGCCCATACTGTATAATCTATTCACAAACTGCTCAGGCTTCTCTTTATAGTGTTGGTTAATCAATTTAGAAATACCCACATTAGAAGATTTTTCAAATGCTCTCTGCAGAGATACTCTTCCATAACCACCTTTCCTGGAGTCGCGCATGACTCTATCATAAAACTGATAAACTCCACCTTCCGTATCTACCGTGTCAGAAACATCTAAATAACCATCTTCCAAACCAGCAATTACAGAAGCAAGTTTGAATGTAGAGCCTGGCTCTGCACTTTCCGCAATAGCGTAATTATAACTTTCTACACATTCTCCTGAGTCTGTTTTTTTAAGATTAACAATAGCTTTTACAGCTCCTGTCTTCACCTCCATAAGCACTGCACAACCATGTTCTGCATCATGATGCAAAATTCTTTCTGCCAACGCTTTCTCTGCAATATCTTGAAAACGGATATCGATTGTTGTCACTAAATCTTTTCCAGGAAATGGGTCGGATTCTCTGATAGGCATCCATACACCACCAGCTAGTTTTTGTTCCAAACGCTCACCATTCTTCCCTTTCAAATACATGTTATAAGCCCCTTCCAAGCCAACAGATTTTGACTCCTTTCTATCATAACCAATGGTTCTTTCAGCTAACTCTTTGAATGGTTTTTGACGCTTGTTTTTCTGATAGTAAATAAAACCGCCTTTATACTTCCCTTCTTTGAAAAGAGGGAAAGACTTCATCACTTTTAATTGGTTGTAGTTTACTTTGCGTTTCACTAAAGCATATCTACTCTTTTTGTTACGCTCTTGATGAAAAAACTGCTCATAATCAACAGCAGATTTATCGCCAAACAAATCAGCCAAACTAACTGATAACTCAACAACATGATCGTTAAACAATGCAGTAGTGGCCACGGTAGCGTCCCATCGGATTTCATATTCCGGTATAGAAGTGGCTAAAAGCGAATAATCATCCGAATAGATATTACCTCTTGAAGCATCCACCTCTACAAGACGAGTAATATTATAATTTTCTGGGTTCCAAATATGACTTTCGAACGCTTGAGTGTAAGCTACTTGTGACACAATCCCAATAGCCAAAACAAACATAACAAGATAGATCAGCAAGGATTTTCTCTTTATGTGTTTTGGATGTGTCATACTTAGTTTGCTCTTTGAATAATGTATGGTGGCTGCTTACTTTTCTTCAACCCTTGCGCTGCCACCAATTGCTGCACTTCGGTTTGTTTTCCATGAAACATCAACTGTGATTTAGTTGTGATGTATTCTGCTCTTAAATCTTTCAGCTCTGACTCTAGTTGTGTGATGTGGCGCACATAACGCTCTGCCGTGTAAGAATTATTGATGTAAAACACCATACATATACTTACAAATAGCAAAAACGGAGCTATATCCATGAAGCTTTTTTGTTCCAAAGCCTTTCCGCTTAACAACTCTAAAAACTTGCTTTTTAGAAGCCCGTCTGGTTTATTTTTTCTGTGCAAGTCGGTCATCTTACCTTTTCTGCTATTCTTAATTTAGCGCTTCGCGCTCTTGAGTTTTGTTCTATTTCTTGTGTTGCTGGAAGAATAGGTTTTCGGTTTATTGCATAGAGTGGTAATTGAGCATTTCCATAAAAATCTTTATCCACATCCCCTTCAAACTTTCCTTTCTTGATGAGGTTTTTCACCAATCTATCCTCTAAGGAGTGATAAGAAATAACCAATAAACGAGCACCCAATTTTAAGATTTCCACCGACTGCAGCAGCATTTCTTCCAAAGCAGTAATCTCTTCGTTAACCTCTATTCGAACTGCTTGAAACAACTGTGCTAAAATCTTGTTCGATTTATGAGGAGGCATATTCTTTTTGACTGCCTCTTTCAAATCACTAGTAGTCTCAATTTTTTGATCTTCCCTAAATCGCTCAATCGCTAAAGCCATCTGGTAGGCATTTTTCAGCTCTCCATACTTTCTTAGCACTCGAGCTAAATCGTCCACCTCATAGTCATTAACCACTTGCTTGGCGCATAATGGTTGCGACTGATTCATACGCATATCCAATACTCCATCTTCTCGTATGGAGAATCCTCTTTCTGCTGCGTCAAACTGATGAGAGGACACCCCCAAATCTCCCAACACACCATCTACCTCGGTTATTCCGTGTAACCTCAACGATTTTTTCAAGTATCGAAAGTTCTGATTAATCAACACGAAACGCTCATCATCTATGCTGTTCGATAAAGCATCTGCATCTTGATCAAAAGCAAACAATCGTCCATTTTTCAACTTTTGTAAGATCGCTTTGGAATGCCCTCCTCCACCGAAAGTGACATCAATATAAATTCCATTAGGATTGATGTCCAGCCCATCTAAAGTTTCATTTAATAAAACGGGCTGATGATATTCCATTATTCTTCGTTTTGCATTTCGCCCATCACCTCTTCTGCTAGGTCAGCAAAGTCTACAGAGGCCTGTTTTAACACTTGTTCATACTGCTCTTTATCCCAAATCTCTATCATATTAACAGATGATGAAAGCACAATTTCTTTCTGAATTCCTGCAAATGAAATCAAGTCTTTAGGCAACTGCAATCGATTGTTTCCATCTGTTTCCACCATCTTAACCCCTGCTGTAAATAATCGTATGAAGTCGTTATTCTTTTTTACAAATCGATTCAGCTTATTCACTTCACCCATCAACACAAACCACTCGCTTACAGGGTGTAGTTCCAAGCATTTATTGAAAACGGAACGCTTAACCGCAAAACCATCAGGAAGGATGGCCGCTAATTGCTTTTTTAAAGCAACAGGCAGCATCACACGCCCTTTAGCATCTGCTTTACATTCATATGTTCCAATCAGGTTTATCATGTCCCTCGGATGGTTATAGGGTGTAAATATATTGAAAAAGAAACCACTTTTTACCACTTTTTACCACTTTGTTGATAAGTTTTAACATTTCCAAGCATTTTCTTCCACCCACTAGCTTTGAAAGCTGCTTTTTAATGGAGCTATTTTTTTTCTTTATTTTTGGTCAAAATTTTGAAAAGATGAAATTCGAGACAATTAAAGAGAATGGATTTGAATACATCGAAGTTGGAGAGGGTCCAGTAGTGGTTCTTCTACATGGATTAATGGGAGGTCTCGATAATTTTGAAGGCATCATTGAAGATTTGCCAAAACAAGGGTTTAAAGTAGTTGGTCCTTTATTACCTCTTTTCGAGAAACCGATGCTTAAAACAACGGTTAAGCATTTTACAAGATATGTGCACGAATTTCTTGAGTTCAAAGGTTTTGAAAAAATCACTCTTTTAGGCAACTCTTTAGGAGGTCATATCTCTTTAGTTTTCGCTAAAGAATATCCAGAAATGGTAGAAAGTTTAGTACTTACAGGAAGTTCTGGATTGTACGAAAATGCAATGGGCGACTCCTTCCCAAGAAGAGGTGACTACGACTACATCCGAACAAAAACAGAAGAAGTTTTTTACGACCCAAAAATGGCTACTAAAAAATTAGTTGATCATGTTTTTGAAGTCGCAAACAAAAGAGAATCTGTTATTCGATTATTGGCTATGGCAAAATCAGCAATTCGCCATAACATGAGTAAAGATGTTCCAAAACTAGATTTTCCTGTTTGTTTAATTTGGGGTAAGCAAGATGGAGTTACGCCTCCACATGTAGCAGAAGAATTTCACAGTTTATTTCCGCAGTCCGACTTATACTGGATTGATCAATGCGGACACTCGCCTATGTGGGAACATCCAAAAGAGTTCTTGCGCATTTTAGAAGAATGGCTTCCTCAGCATGTCAAATAAAAACACTCATGCAAGTCAAAAAAGCTGAGTTTATAATCAGTAATACAGATGTTAAAAAATGTCCTGCTCCGGGAATGCCCGAGTATGCTTTCATTGGACGTTCCAATATTGGAAAATCATCTTTGATTAATATGCTTACAAATCGCAAAAGCTTAGCAAAAACTTCGAGGAAACCAGGAAAGACACAGCTCATCAATCACTTTTTAATAAACGACAATTGGTATTTAGTGGATTTGCCTGGATATGGTTACGCAAGTGTGTCAAAAGGACAGCGCTTGGAATTTGCTAAGTTCATCAAACAGTACTTAGAGAACAGGAAGAATTTGATGTGCTTGTTTGTATTGTTAGACAGTCGATTAAAACCTCAGAAAATCGACATGGAATTTATGCAATGGCTTGGAGAAAAAGCCATCCCTTTTGTTATGTGTTTTACCAAACAAGACAAGCTTTCTAAGTCTGAAGCTGTCAAAAACTTAGCCAACTACAAAAAAGAGATGAAACAAATGTGGGAAGAACTACCCCAAATCTTCTTAACTTCTTCTGTTAACAAAAAAGGGCAAGATGAGGTGCTACAATTTGTATCGGACACTAATAAGCTTTTTTAAGATTGAAGTAATTTTTCCGCAAAGTGATTACAGAAATCACGCATGTCTGCAGCCATTTTATCTTCACTAGTAGCGCGCTCCAAAGTATCTGCCATAGAGACTAATGTTTGATGAAAAAAGTGCTTCATTTCTTCTACTCGCATTTCTTTTGTCCATAAATCAATGCGTAAGGTTTCTTTGGCTTTCTCATCCCAAATAGACATTAAAATAGCTTTGGCTTCAGCGGCTTTTTCACCTGTATCGCTTGCCTCCCAATGTAGCTGTTCAGGAATGTTGTTTTCGTCTAATTCTATTTGAATTGTAATGTTTGATCTTTTGTGTGCCATTAGGGTTTGTATTTCGATTCGTTTAACAATAGTTGCGCATCTGGAATAGTCATCAGCTCATGTAATTTAGTGCTTGGATGACGATCCATATATGCTTTCACAATCTGCCAGCCAGTCCAAACAGCCACCCTTCCAGGAGAATCTTTTGGCATGCGTCCAGAAAAAGGAGCTGGCTGCATATATTTAATGATTTGTTCGTTTTTGTTTGTGTACAGTAAATTTTCTTGAATGAAGAATTGCCAAATAGAAAACTCACTCGCTTCACACCATTCTATTTGCGATTTTGTATAACCCATTAAAACAGAGTCAGGTGTGTTTGGTAATAATTGCGCCAAAACATATTGCAACCTTCCTTTTTGCATCATTTGCGATAAGAAATTTTGTTGTATGGTGGGGTACTCCGTTTCTAACCATCCTTTCATTGCTAAAGCAGTCATGTAGTTAGGTTGAAACTGCTGATGCATGTACGAAGGATATTTGTCTCCTAATTTTTGATAATAGTCCGATTGCTTTCCTAAAAACATATCCAACCCAATACCAATAACGCTATCCGTATTGGCTACAGGGTAGTTAAAAGCACCATAAAATGTAACCACCCTAGGTGTTATACGACTTGGAAAATGATGATTGTATCTTTGAATTGCTGCTGTCAACTCTTTTTCATACACCTCAAAATCAGCAAATGTATTTTTTACATCAGCATACACTTTTTGATAAATGCTATCCTGCTGAAAACTTCCTAAAGCATCCGCAAAAGAAGAATCACTGGGCAAAGAAAGAATATACTGACGATACACCTCCCAAAAATATCCATACTCCTTTTGCAATGAATCTAAAGAAACCTTATCTGGATTTACCTCATACAAATATTCCAAATGCTGGATATAAACAGGAGCTTGCGTTTTATCACTCACACAAGCACTTAAACACAAAAAGATAAGGATTAGGTATTTTTTCATACCACAAAATTACGCTTTTCTATTACCTTTGCCTCATGCAAGCGCAAGCAATCATTAAACACATCAATCAGTGGATGCAGAACTACGCTAAAACAGCAAAAAGCAAGGGCTTTGTTGTGGGTGTTTCTGGAGGTATTGATTCGGCTGTAACCTCTACATTGGCTGCAGAAACAGGGCTCCCCGTCTTGTGTGTGGAAATGCCTATCCATCAAGCAGACGATCAAGTAAGCAGAGCGCAAGAACACATTAATTGGTTAAAGAAAAACTACTCCAATGTAAGCTCGGTTGATGTGGAGCTTACCAATATTTTTGACAATTTTATTGATGCAGTTCATGCAGTGGAGAACAGCAAAAAAAGTTTGCGCTCTTTAGTGAACACGCGCGCTCGTTTGCGCATGACAACCCTTTATTACTTTGCGCAGCTAAACAACTACTTAGTTGCCGGAACAGGTAATAAAGTAGAGGATTTCGGTATTGGCTTTTAC
>CAXDKI010000020.1:0-8217 GCA_963990215.1 uncultured Flavobacteriales bacterium
AGATTATATCATTATCCGTTATTGGTTACCATTTATGGGGCCTTGCTTAGGAACAATTGCTCGATTAGTAAAGTGGGGAACGAATATTCAAATATTTACCATTACAGATAATATAATTCCTCATGAAAAAAGAATAGGAGACAATCTGTTGACTTCTTATTTTGTAAAGTCTTGTGATGGTTTTATAACCCTTTCCGCAAGTGTATTAGATGATTTGTCCAAGTTTACAAACTGTAGTAACAAACAGTTTATTCCACATCCTATTTATGATGTTTTCGGAGAGCAAGTGGATAAAAAAATTGCTTTACAACATTTAGGGTTGAACCCTGCAGAGAAGCATTTGTTATTTTTTGGATTCGTTCGTAAGTACAAAGGTTTAGATATTTTGCTGAAGGCATTATCTGACGATCGTTTAAAGGATGTAAAATTGATTGTTGCAGGGGAGTTTTATGATGACACTCAGGAATACTATGATTTAATAGCTAGTTTAGGAATTCAAGATCAGGTAATCTTGAAAAGTTCTTTTATACCTTCAGAAGAAGTCAAACATTATTTCTGTGCTGCAGATATGGTAGTGCAAACATATAGAACAGCTACCCAAAGTGGTGTAACACAAATAGGGTATCATTTTGAGCGTCCAATGTTGGTGACAGATGTAGGTGGTTTAGCCGAAATTATTCCACACGAAAAGGTCGGCTATGTAACTCCTGTAAACCCAATTTCTGTGGCGGATGCTATTGCTGACTTTTACATCAACAATAGAGAAGAAGAATTTGCTGCTAACACCAAGGTAGAGAAAAAAAGATTTACTTGGAAAAGTTTAGTGCAAGCCATTGAAAAGATGGTTAAATAGATCGCATAATCTCTAAATCTTGCTCTTCTTTCCATTGTCCACCCATAAAATCAGGCATTTTTATAACATTATTATTGCTTGCTACAGATATTTCTGAAAGAGGGGTGATAGCACTCCAAATAACTCCATCATAAACATTCATATCTAGAGGAAGGCCTTTGTTTAGACAGCTGATGAGTCGGTAAATCATCACGAAATCCATGCCGCCATGCCCTTCTTTAAACAGTTCTATTTTACTGCGTAACTGTGTGATCATTGGGTGGGTGTATTTGTCGCGATAAGCTTGGTATTCTTTTTGATTAAGCCATTGATGTCCCCAATATGCTAGTTCCTTTTTGTCGATATACAATCTGCTAGGGTAGCCGTTATGTACTGCTTTGGTTCCGCATAGTTTATTGATGCGGTCGTACGGTCTGCCAGTGTGTACATCAAACTGCATCATGACGGTTCTTCCTTTTACTGTTTTTAGAAGAGTTGTATTCATGTCGCCACAAGTAATCTTCATTTTTTTTCCTTGCCTTTGTGCAGCTTCGCTTAATGCAATTTCTTTGGAGCTCATAGAAGTGAGGTGTGTAAACATATCACCTCTTCCAATTTTGTAGTAAAAGCTTACAGGACCTATTCCGTGTGTGGTGTAAAAATTACCATTTCTATCTTGATGGTGTTTTAAACGCCATTGATCTTTATAATAATGTTCATCTAATAAATGCTTTCTTAAATCATGAATATAAGCACATTCAGCATGTGTTAATTCTCCAAAAACACCTTGTTCTACCATGTTTAAAACAAATAGCTCTTCATCATTGTAATTACAATTTTCCAACATGATACAGTGCTTCTTTGTGCGTTCTGTTGTTTCAATAATTTTCCAGCAGTCTTCGATAGTGTAGGAGATAGGCACTTCTACTGCTACATGTTTTCCGTTTTCCATTCCGTAAGTAGCCATAGGAGTATGCCACTTCCAAGGAGTAGCTATAAGAAGTAAGTCAATATCATCTCTTTTGGCTACTTTTTCCCAAGCTTTCTTACTTTTTATGTATTGCTTAGCTTTCTTGCTTTGATGTTTTGAAACAAAGTCTACAGCTTTTTGAGTATTCTCTGCTTTTAAATCACAAAGAGCAACTATCTCAACTTTGTTATTTTGAATTAGCGATTCAAACATTTTTAATAAAACCATCCCTCTATTTCCAAGACCAATAATACCAACGCGTACTTTTTCAATAGGAGCGGTGCTAAATCCAATCATGGATCCACTTCCTCTTTCTTCTGCTAGTAGAGAGTTTATTTCTTGTACGCTAGCATTAGCTCCTAAAGGTAATCCTAGAAAGGTAGACACACTCGCTATCGATTTTATAAAGTGTTTTCTATCCATTTGTCTTTCTGATTTTAATACCTAAGTATCCATAAAGAATAGTCATGAATGGACTGATGATGTTAAAAAAACAAAAGGGTAGGTAAGCAAAGGTAGCTACGCCCAAAACAGCAGACTGAGTAGCGCCACAAGTATTCCAAGGAATAAGAACTGAGGTGACAGTTCCGCTGTCCTCTAATGTTCTACTTAAGTTTTCAGGAGCAAGCCCTTTATCTCTAAAAGTATCCGCATACATTCTTCCTGGAACTACAATGCTGAGGTATTGGTCACTGACTGTTACATTGAAAAATAAACAGGTACAGGTTGTAGTAGCAATGACTGATCCAGTACTTTCAGCATACTGTATGATAGATGAACTGATTCGGTAGAGTAGACCTGTAGCCTCCATAACACCACCAAACATCATAGCGCAAAGAATGAGCCAAATAGTATTTAGCATTCCATACATGCCACCAGTAGAAAGTAAATCGTTAATCATAGCATTACTGGTAGTGATAGAAATTTCTCCACCCATAGCATTGATAATAGCAACATAAGATGCCTGAATTGAATTTCCTTCAATTCCAGAAATTTGTGTGATAATGTGTGGTTGAAAAATAATAGCAAAAATTCCACCTAAAAGTGTGCCTACCAAAAGTGCTGGAAGTGCAGGTGTTTTTTTAATAATCATAACAATAACAATAACTGGAATTAAGAATAGCCAAGGAGAAATGTTGAAGCTACTTTTAATAGCCGTTAAGAGTTCTTGAATGTTTTGAGTATCATTCTCTTCAATTCCAAAACCTAAAAAGAGAAATATAATTAATGTAATGATGAAGCTAGGAATGGTGGTGTACATCATGTATCGAATGTGAGTAAATAAATCTGTTCCAGCCATAGCGGGTGCCAGGTTGGTTGTATCCGATAATGGTGACATTTTATCTCCAAAATAAGCGCCTGAAATAATTGCTCCACCAATCAATCCTTCTGATATCCCTAATGCTTTACCAATTCCTAGTAATGCAATTCCAATTGTAGCAATGGTAGACCAAGAACTGCCAGATGCTAAAGAAACAATGGCACAAATAATACAAGTAGCTACAAGGAATATTTTTGGATTTAATATTTGTAAACCGTAATAGATCATGGCAGGAACGATTCCGCTAAGAAGCCAGGTTCCCGCTAAAGAACCAATCAATAATAAAATGATGATTGCTGGAGTAGTAGAAGAAATGCTCTTACTAATCCCTTCCATAATTGATTTCCAGGTACTACCATTTTTTATACCAACTATTGCTGCTAAGGAAGCTGTAAATAAAAGAGCTAACTGATTCGCTCCTCCTAAAGAATCATCACCATACAAGTAAACATTTGTTCCTAAAAGACCTATTAAAATAAGGATTGGGAAAATAGCCCAAAAGAATGAAATATTTTTTTGTTCCATCATCAGTTAGAAGTTAAAGTTGCGTAAAGATAATAATCAAGGAATCAAAAACAAGGACAATAAAAAAGCCGCAAGCTGCGGCTTTTTGTATAATGGACGATTATAATATGCCTGTTTCTTGCATGCAACCCTTGATTTTTTGGAATGTACGATCAATGTCATTATCCAATCCTACCGACATACGAACCATTCCTTCTGAAAGCCCCATTTCTTCTTGTTCGTCTTCTGAGATTTCGGAAGAAGTGCTTGTTCCAGGAGCACTGAATAAAGTTTTGTAAAATCCTAAACTTACTGCTAGATACCCTATGTTGTTATTTTGCATAGCTTCCATCAGTTTGTATGCTTTTTCCATATCTCCTGCATCTATCATTAACATACCTCCAAAGCCAAATTCCTGATTCATGCTTGTCTTCATTAGCTTATGCTGAGGGTGACTTGATAGTCCTGGATAAAACACATTAAGTTCTAGCTCCTGGAATTTCTCTGCAAGATAATGTGCATTTTTGCTATGTTGTATCATTCTGATGTGTAGTGTGCGTAAATTCTTCAAAATACTATTAGATCTTAAAGCATCCATAGTAGGACCTAAAAGCATAGAAGCGCCATCATTTACATCAATCAATTGATGAATAAATTCTGCATCGGCACAGATAACACCACCAACAGTATCGCTTGCTCCGTTAATAAATTTAGTTAGCGAATGTACTACTACATCAGCACCCATTTCTTTCGGTGAGAAAATAAGAGGAGTAAAAGTATTGTCTACAACTAGTTTTAGGTTGTTTTTTTTAGCTATTTCAGAGATTGCTTTAATGTCAGCAATTTCTAAAAGAGGATTACTCATTGTTTCGCAATAAATCAATTTAGTTGCAGGATTAATAGCGGCTTTAATAGCTTCTAAATTTGTAGTGTTTACAAAACTTGTTGAGATGTTTAGTTTCGGTAAAAAGTTTTTCATGAAAGCATAAGTCCCTCCGTAAATAGTTCTACTACTTACAATATGATCTCCAGCACTACAAATCTGCAATAATACTGATGTGATAGCTCCCATTCCAGAAGCAGCAACTTGTGCAGCTTCCGTATTCTCCATATTTGAAATTGCTTCTGCTAGGTACCCTGTGCTAGGATTCATATGTCTAGAATAGAGGTAGCAGCCTTCTCTTTCTCCTCCAAATACTTCTTCCATGGTTTTTCCTGCCATGTAGGTGAAGGTAGAGGAGTCGGCAATGGATGGATTTACTCCACCATATTCTCCAAAGTATTGAATGTCTTGGATGCTGTCAGCTGGTTTGTGCTTTTCCATAATGTGTTTTATTAAGTTACAAAAATCCGATATTTCAAAGAGTTATTAAAAGAAAAGCCCGATAAATTATCGGGCTTTATATTAACTGAATAGTTTTCTAAAGAAACTTTTTTCTTTTTCTGTGTCCTCATCATAATATCCGTAACCATATCCGTAACCATATCCATATCCGTAATGCATGCTTTTTTCGTCAATATCGTTAACCACTAGATTGATGTGTTTTATTTCTTTTTGTTCAAATAAAGTTGTAACATACTCTAACATCCCTTTTGTAGAGTAGTTTTGACGAATCATGTAAAGATTTACATCGGTGTATTTCATCAATATCAAACCATCTGTAACCAACCCAATTGGAGGGGTGTCAATTACAATGTATTTGTATTCCTCTTGTAGTTCTTTCAAAAACGATTTCATCAACTGTTTGTCCAAAAGTTCTGCAGGGTTAGGAGGTGTTGGTCCAGAAAGGATGATGTCTAAGTTTTCAATATTTGACTTCTGAATAATCTCTTTTTTCTTGGCCTGATTGCTCAAGTAATTGCTTAAACCTTTGTCGTTAGGTAGTTGAAAATCGCTAAAGATTTTTGGCTTTCGCATGTCAGCACCTATTAGTAGTGTTTTACTACCTGATAAAGCAAAAACAGAAGCTAAATTCATAGAGCAGTAAGTTTTTCCTTCTCCACTAACAGATGAAGTGATGCTTACAATCTTCTTGTTTTTTTCAGAGTTCAGATACTGAATATTAGTTCTAATAGCTCTAAAAGCTTCTGATATTGCTGATTTAGGGTTGTTGAGGACAATTAGATTACTTCCCTTGTCACTATGTAATATATTTCCAATAATTGGGAAAGTGGTTATTTTTTCAACATCTTTTTTAGTTATGATTTTGTCATTGAAAAAATCTCTAATGGTAATCCAAACTATAGGGATTGTAAAACCAAGAATAAGACCTAATAAATAGCTAATGTTCTTTTTTGGACTAATTGGTAAACGACTTTCTAGTCTTGCTATGTCAAGCACTTTGTGGTCCGCAACATTTCCTGCTAGAGCAATAGCAGCTTCGGCTCTTTTTTCTAACAGGTAAGTATAGATAGACTCGTTCAGATTGAATTTTCGCTGAATATTTACTAGAACCCTTTCGCTTTGAGGTAGGTTGCTAATTAGTTCTTCCTCTTGTGTAATTCTGATTTTAATATTTTGGATAGCAATATCTGAAGTGTTAATGATGTTATTTACATTTTCTATCAAGCTTTTTTTAGTGCTTTCAATTTTGCTTATTAACGATTGAAAAACAGGGTGCTCCTCTCTAGTATTTAATGCGAGTGTGCTTTTTTCTGCATAAAGCATAGATAAATCGTTAATTAAGCTGTTTAAAAGGGGGTCGTTAATTCCCATAGCGGAAGGAGCTACTATTTTATCTACGTCATCATTAGAAGTTAAATAATTGAGTAATGCTTTATAATACTTGTCATTAACCTCTAGGATTGACTGTTCTTTTTCTAATTGTTCAATTTGAAAAAAGGTGCCAAAATCTTTATACGAAAGTTCTAGCTTCGGATTTTTTTCTTTGAAATTTTCTAATCTATTCTCTGCAGTAAGTAAAGAGTCAGAAACATCTTTTAATTGTTGGTTGATAAAAGTAATTGTATTTGCCGCCATCTGATTTTTCTCATCCAAACCCAGCTGTATGTAATTACTTGCTAATTGGTTAAGGAAGTCTAATTCTTTTCGGGCAACTTCTCCTTTACTATTGATTTTTATTATAGATGCTTCTTTGTTAATAGGCGCGATAGTTAGGTTTTTTAATCGCTTTTTTGTCAAATTGTCTATGTCATTAAACACAAAGTAAAACTCTTTTCCAATGAAGCTTTCATCAAAGATATGTTGCTTTTGAAGTTTGAAGGAAAAATTTTCTGTTTCTATCGTCTCTCCGAAACTATGCGTTCCCGAGTAGTTGAAGCTCACTCTTGTTTGTTCTGTAAAGGTTTTCTTAACAGGAATGTATTGTCTTACATTTTTCGCTTCAGTATTTAGTTCAAAAGAGTTGTTTTCTAATATATATACATGAAATGCAATACCGAGAGTTTGTGTGTTATTAGAGTCTACTTCCGACAGAAAAGGCACATTTTTATAAACTTCTGCTGTTCTGATTTTTCCAACATGAAAGTAAGATGTTTGAAACTGTAAATCTTGTATTGTTTTTGCAATAAGGTCATATGATTCTAAGATTCCAATTTCATTTTTCAGATTTTTTTTACCACTGAACAATTCTAAGCCTTCTAATAAGTTTTCAGCACCTAAAGAAGCATTACTATCATCTCGTATTAAAATAGTAGTTGAGCCACTATAAAGCGGTGTCGTGTAACGATTATATAAAAAGGCACCAAATAAGCAAAATACAATGCACAGAAAGAAATAATACCAATACTTACTGTATTTGAAGATTATCTCCTTAACATTGATTGTTTCTTCAGGATTATTTGTCTGCTCCATATTAGTAAAAACCCATTGTTCGTAATACAATGTTAGCAATCAATGCAATACTTGAAATCCCTGAAAGATAAATTTGCGCTTTAGAATTTCTCATTCTTACGCTGTTGAGGGGTTCTATGTAAATAACATCATTTGCTTTCAAGTAAAAATCACTGGATCCTAAAACACCTTGTTGTGTGATATTGATAACATCTACTTCTGTTCCTCTCACTCTTTTAATTGCTGTTCTGTCTCCAAAATCAGTTATGTCACCCGCAAGACCTAGAGCTTCAAAGATAGTCATGTTGTCTTTGTAAACGGTGTACGTGCCAGGTCTGTTCACTTCTCCTAAAATGGTGATTTCAAAATTGATGTGTTTAACAATTACTGTTGAATTAATCAAAAACTTATCTGCTTTGGATTGTATTTTGTTTTTTGCTTCTTCAATGGTTAAGCCAGCAATTTCTAGAATACCAATTGTAGGAACTTCAATAAATCCTTTCGAATTAATTGTAAATCCATTCATGTAAAGATTAGCCGAGGTTGTTTGCACATTATTTGCGTTATTCTCAATATTAAAAATATTGAAAGCCTCTTCTTGAACTCCTAAAATCTTCACATGTAATACATCGCCAGCTTGCAGCAGATGTTTTACTGGAGTTGGGGCTTCAATATTGATTTCACTTTCTTGATTGAGGTATACTACCTTTTTCATAGGTGTACACGCAAAAAGCAAGACAGCAACAATAGAATAAAATAATAATCGCACATTATTAAAACTTAAATCACATCTTTCT
>CAXDKI010000021.1:0-7903 GCA_963990215.1 uncultured Flavobacteriales bacterium
CCCTAGGACCTGGAGGTCTTTCTAGAGAAAGAGCAGGTTTCGAGGTGCGTGATGTTCACTACACACACTATGGTCGTTTGTGTCCGATTGAAACACCGGAAGGACCAAATATTGGTCTTATTTCTTCACTTTGTGTTTACGCAAAAGTGAATAACCTTGGTTTTATTGAGACGCCTTATCGTCCAGTAGAAGAAGGGATTGTTCAGTTGAAGAAAGATCCTATTTATTTAACTGCCGAAGGAGAAGACAATATGACGATTGCGCAAGCAAACACTGCTATTTCTGATAAAGGCCAGTTTGAAAGCGATAGAGTTAAAGCTCGTTACGAAGGAGATTTCCCGGTAACAGAGCCAAGCAATATTACATTGATGGATGTTGCTCCTAATCAGATTGCATCTATTGCAGCATCATTGATTCCTTTCTTGGAGCATGATGATGCAAACCGTGCATTAATGGGGTCGAACATGATGCGTCAGGCAGTACCATTAGTGAAAACAGATTCTCCTATTGTAGGTACAGGATTAGAGCCGCAAGTTGCTCGTGATTCAAAAGTACTTATCAATGCAGAGGGGAATGGTGTTGTTGAGTATGTTGACTCAAATGAGATTCAAATTCGTTACGAAATATCAGAAGAGCAAAAGTTATTGAGCTTTGATGATGAAGTAAAAACATACGAGCTAACAAAGTTTAAGAAGACCAACCAAAACACTTGTATTAATCTAAAGCCAATCGTTCAGAAGGGTGATAAGGTGACTCAAGGACAAGTGCTTTGTGAGGGATATGCAACTCAAAATGGAGAATTAGCAATTGGTCAGAACTTGAAAGTAGCATTCATGCCTTGGAAAGGATATAACTTCGAGGATGCAATTGTGCTTTCAGAGCGTGTAGTAAGAGAAGATTTATTTACTTCTGTTCATATCGAAGAAATGGTTGTTAATGTTCGTGAAACTAAGCGTGGTGCTGAGGAACTTACTGCAGATATTCCTAACGTAAGTGAAGAAGCAACAAAAGAATTAGATGAGTACGGAATGATTCGTGTTGGTGCTGATGTAAAAGCTGGTGATATCATTATCGGTAAAATCACACCTAAGGGTGAGTCTGACCCAACTCCAGAAGAGAAGCTTTTGAAAGCTATCTTTGGTGATAAGGCAGGAGATGTAAAAGACGCATCATTAAAAGCTCGTCCTTCATTTAAAGGGGTAGTAATTGATAAAAAGCTATTCTCTAAATCAGTAAAGGATAAGCGTAAAAGAGCAGAAGATAAAGAAGTATTAGAAGTATTAGAAGTAGAGTTTAATAAGGATAAAGCAGCCTTGAAATCTCAGTTAGTATCTAAGCTATTTACTTTGTTAAGTGGTAAAACTTCTCAAGGATTGGTAACTCGTCTAGGAGAGGATGTTATTGCTAAGGGAACTAAATTTACACTGAAAGGACTTCAAGTAGTAGATTTCGAAGCGCTTGATTTAATTAAAACAAAATGGTCAGTAGATTCAAATCTTAACACAAAAGTGAAAGAGTTGCTGAACAACTATATTCTTAAAAACAGCGAGATTCTTGGAGAACACAGAAGAAAGAAGTTCGCTATTACTGTAGGAGATGAGCTTCCAACAGGAGTGTTGAGGCTTGCAAAAGTTTACATCGCTAAAAAGCGTAAAATTCAAGTAGGTGATAAATTAGCAGGTCGTCACGGAAACAAAGGTATTGTAGCCAAAATTGTTCGTGATGAGGATATGCCATTCTTAGAAGATGGAACACCTGTTGATATCGTATTGAACCCACTAGGTGTACCTTCTCGTATGAACCTTGGACAGATTTATGAAACTGTACTTGGTTGGGCAGGACAGAAGTTGGATAAGAAATACTTTACACCTGTATTTGATGGAGCTTCTATCGATGACATTAACAAAGAAACAGATGCTGCAGGACTTCCTCGATTCGGACAAACTTATTTGTACGATGGTGGTACTGGAGAGCGTTTTGACCAGCCAGCAACAGTAGGTATTATCTATATGTTAAAGCTAGGACACATGGTTGATGATAAAATGCATGCTCGTTCTATCGGACCTTACTCTTTAATTACGCAACAGCCATTAGGAGGTAAAGCACAATTTGGTGGTCAGCGTTTAGGAGAGATGGAGGTATGGGCATTAGAAGGTTATGGTGCGTCAAACATTCTACAAGAAATGTTGACTATCAAATCGGATGATGTTGTTGGTAGAGCCAAAGCATACGAGTCAATTGTGAAAGGAAACCCAATGCCAACGCCTGGAATTCCAGAATCGTTTAACGTATTGTTACACGAATTAGGTGGCTTAGGATTAAAAGTAACTTTAGACTAATTAAGAACCCTTTAATACTATATACAAATCATGGCAATTAAAAGAGGTAAAAAAGAAACAAATAGTAGCTTTTCAAATATCACCATTAGCTTAGCATCACCTGAAGATGTTTTAGGTAAGTCGAGCGGTGAAGTAACAAAGCCAGAAACGATTAACTATCGCACTTACAAGCCAGAAAGAGATGGTTTGTTTTGCGAGCGTATTTTTGGTCCTACCAAAGATTACGAATGTCATTGTGGTAAGTACAAGCGTATCCGTTACAAAGGAATCGTATGTGATCGTTGTGGTGTAGAAGTTACCGAGAAAAAAGTTCGTAGAGAGCGTACAGGACATATCCAATTAGTCGTTCCTGTAGCACATATTTGGTATTCAAAATCTAACCCTAACAAGATTGGTTACCTATTAGGTTTACCTAGCAAGAAGTTAGATATGATTATCTACTACGAGCGTTATGTAGTTATTCAAGCAGGTACAGCCGTTAACAATGAAGGAGACCCATTACAATTTTTGGATTTCTTAACGGAAGAAGAGTACTTAGATGCTTTAGAGCGTATTCCAGCTGAGAATCGTTACTTAGATGATGAAGATTCAAATAAATTCATTGCTAAGATGGGTGCAGAAGCGCTTATCGAATTATTAAAGCGTTTGGACTTAAATCAATTATCTTACGATCTTCGTCATAAAGCTAATAACGAAACATCTCAACAAAGAAAAGCAGAGGCGTTGAAGCGTCTTCAAGTAATTGAGGCATTCCGTGATGCAAATACGCGTATTGAGAACAAGCCAGAATGGATGGTTGTCAAAGTAATTCCGGTTATTCCACCAGAACTAAGACCACTTGTTCCATTAGATGGAGGTCGTTTCGCTACTTCAGATTTAAATGACCTTTATCGTAGAGTAATTATCCGTAACAACCGTTTGAAGCGTTTGATTGAAATTAAAGCGCCAGAAGTAATTTTACGTAACGAAAAGCGTATGCTTCAGGAATCGGTTGACTCTTTGTTTGATAACTCTCGTAAATCGAGTGCAGTTAAAACAGAATCAAACCGTGCGTTAAAATCTCTTTCTGATTCCTTAAAAGGTAAGCAAGGGCGTTTCCGTCAAAACCTTTTAGGTAAGCGTGTTGATTATTCTGCTCGTTCGGTAATTGTTGTTGGACCAGAATTAAAACTTCACGAATGTGGATTGCCAAAAGATATGGCAGCCGAACTATTTAAGCCATTTGTAATTAGAAAAATGATTGAGCGTGGTATCGTAAAAACGGTAAAATCTGCGAAGAAAATCATTGATAAAAGAGAGCCTGTTGTTTGGGATATCTTGGAAAATGTAATGAAAGGACACCCAGTTCTATTGAACCGTGCTCCTACACTTCACCGTTTAGGTATCCAAGCATTCCAGCCAGTAATGATCGAAGGTAAAGCGATTCGCCTACACCCATTGGTATGTACGGCATTTAACGCGGATTTCGATGGTGACCAGATGGCTGTTCACTTACCATTAGGTGAGCCAGCAGTTTTGGAAGCTCAATTATTGATGTTGGCGTCTCACAATATTCTAAACCCTGCTAATGGAGCTCCAGTAACTGTTCCTTCTCAGGATATGGTATTAGGTCTGTATTACATGACGAAGCCATTGAAAGGAGCAAAAGGAGAAGGCTTAGCATTCTATTCTTTAGAGGAAGCGAAAATTGCTTATAACGAAAGTCGTGTAGATTTACACGCAGTTGTTAAAGTAAAGGCAACGGTTCGTGAAGAAGAAGCATTATCAACTAAAGTAATTGAAACTACAGTTGGTCGTATCCTATTCAACGAATTTGTTCCTGAGGAAGTAGGTTTCGTAGATATGTTGCTTACAAAGAAAGCATTGAGAGATGTGATTAGTGATGTTTTGAAGCTTGCGGGAGTAGCTAAAACAGCACAATTCCTTGATGATATAAAAGGAATTGGATACAAAATGGCATTTAAAGGAGGCTTATCATTTAACCTTGGAGATGTTATAATTCCTGAAGAGAAAGAAACAATGGTTAGCGAAGCATACAATCAGGTAGATGAAGTTTCGGCTAACTATAACATGGGATTCATTACCAATAATGAAAGATATAATCAAGTAATTGATATTTGGTCTAATACCAACGCACACCTAACAGAGAAAGTAATGTCTCAGTTAATGTCAGATAGAGATGGATTTAACTCAGTTTATATGATGTTAGATTCTGGTGCAAGGGGATCGAAGGAGCAAATTAAGCAGCTGGGCGGTATGAGAGGTTTGATGGCAAAACCGCAAAAGTCTGGTGACAAGAGTGGTGCTGCGATTATTGAAAATCCAATTATTGCCAATTTTAAAGAGGGTCTTTCAATTCTAGAGTACTTTATTTCTACTCACGGTGCTCGTAAAGGTTTGGCCGATACCGCACTAAAAACAGCTGATGCGGGTTACTTAACAAGAAGATTAGTTGATGCTTCACAGGATGTAGTTGTTACTATTGAAGACTGTGGAACATTAAGAGGTTTAGAAACTTCAGCATTGAAAAAGAATGATGAAGTAGTAGAGCCATTAGCTGATCGTATTGTAGGTAGAGTATCATTACATGATGTATATGACCCTAGAAATAGCGAAATATTAGTTAGCTCTGGCGATATGATTACTGAGGATATTGCAGCAGCGATTTCAAATGCTCCAATCGAAACAGTAGAAATTCGTTCAGCTTTAACTTGTGAAGCGAAGCGCGGTGTATGTGCTAAATGTTACGGTAGAAACCTATCTACAGGAAGCATGGCTGTTTCAGGTGATGCGGTAGGAGTTGTAGCTGCTCAGTCAATTGGTGAGCCGGGTACACAGCTTACATTACGTACATTCCACTTCGGGGGTACTGCATCTAAAATCGCATCAGAATCTAGTCACATCGCTAAGTTTGATGGTAAGTTAGAAATTGATGATTTAAGAACAATTACTACAGAGGATGAAAATGGAGATAAAATCAATGTTGTAATTTCTCGTACTTCTGAAGCAAGAATCATTGATGAGAAATTAGGAATTGCACTTTCTACAAATAACATCCCTTATGGTGCTACATTGTATGCAGAAAATGGTAAGAAGATTAAGAAAGGTGCAATGATTTGTGATTGGGATCCATATAATGCAGTTATTGTTTCTGAAATTGATGGTAAGATTGGATATACTGATATTACTGAGGGTGTTACTTATCGTATCGAATCAGATGAGCAAACAGGTTTCCAAGAAAAAGTAATGATTGAGCGTAAGGATAAAACATTGAATCCTTCGGTTAACATTTTGAACAAAAAAGGAGAAGCAGAGCGTAATTATAGCATTCCTGTAAAAGCTCATCTTTCAGTTAATGAAGGTGATATAATTAAAGCAGGTAAGATAGTTGCTAAAATTCCTAGAATTACCGCTTCTTTAGGTGATATTACAGGTGGTCTTCCTAGGGTAACTGAGCTTTTCGAAGCGCGTAACCCATCGAACCCTGCTGTTGTTACTGAAATTGATGGTATCATTTCATTTGGCAAGAAGATTAAGCGTGGTAACAAAGAAGTTATCGTAACATCTAAAACAGGTGAAGTGAAGAAATACTTAATTCCTTTATCGAAGCACATTTTAGTACAAGAGAATGATTATGTGAAGTCAGGAATGGCTTTATGTGATGGTTCTATTACACCAGCTGATATTCTACGAATCAAAGGACCTACAGCAGTACAAGAGTATATTGTAAATGAGGTGCAAGAAGTATACCGTTTACAAGGCATGAAGATCAATGACAAACACTTCGAAGTAGTTGTTCGTCAGATGATGCGTAAGATGACAATTGTAGATGCAGGAGACACTCGTTTCTTAGAAAAGCAAATTGTTACCAAGCTTGAGTTTATGGAGGAAAACGACAGAATCTACGGAATGAAAGTAGTAGAGAATGCCGGTGATTCTGAAGTGCTAAGCGCTGGACAAATTGTTTCTGCACGTAAATTATTAGAAGAAAATTCATTGTTAAAGCGTAAAGACATGCACCCAGCAACGGCTCGTGATGCTATGCCAGCAACAGGTGATCAAGTTCTTCAAGGAATTACAAGAGCATCTCTTCAAACGAAGAGTTGGGTTTCTGCGGCTTCGTTCCAGGAAACAACTAAAGTATTGAATGCAGCTGCTATTAACGGTAAACGCGATTCATTAGATGGATTGAAAGAAAATGTAATTGTAGGACATAAAATTCCTGCAGGAACAGGTCTTCGAGTATTTGATAACTTAGTGGTTGGTTCTCAAGAAGAGTATGATGCTTTAATGGAAGCAAAAAGTGCGGAAGAAACTGAAACTATCACAGAAGAAACAGCAGTAGCTGAATAATATGTCAGAAGAAAAAAAGCAAGGTTTGAACATAGAGCTAACCGAAGAAGTAGCTGAGGGAACTTATAGTAACCTAGCCATTATTAATCATTCCCCTTCAGAGTTTGTGGTTGATTTTATTCAGGTTATGCCAGGTGTTCCAAAAGCTAAAGTGAAATCGAGAATTGTGTTGACTCCTCAACACGCTAAACGATTGATGAAAGCATTAGCAGATAATGTGAGTAAGTTTGAATCCCAACATGGATCTATTAAAGATATTGATCCTAATGTAGTCCCTCTAACTTTTGGAGGGCCTACTGCTGAAGCATAAAAAAACCCGCTGAAAAGCGGGTTTTTTTTAAGCAACTCTACCTAATTCATAAAGCATTTTACCGTGTTCCCATACCGCATCAGCATAATTTTTTTGACAATAATATGGCAGGTTATGTTTTTTAGCATTTCGTTCCACAATTGTGGATAGTGCACGATAGTGAACATGGCAAATAGTGGGAAATAAATGATGCTCTATTTGATAATCCAATCCTCCAATATACCACGAAAGTAATTTGTTAGATTTATAATTTGTTGTTGTTTGCAATTGATGAATTGCCCAATTATTTTCAATTGTACCTTCTTTGTTTGGTTCTGGGTAATCACACTCTGGCATAACATGCGCTGTTTGAAAAATAGTGGATAAAATAATTCCTGCTACAAAATGCATACTAAAGAAACATAAAAACCAATAGGAAAATGAAATTTCAAGCATAAACATAGGCAATACTAACATGTATGTATAATAGAAAATTTTCCAAAAAATCATTTCAGCCATCAGCCAGTCATATTCTTCATTTTTCACATGACCTTCTTTTTTAAATTTTGATAACTGAATAAACTCTTTTATAGTTGCCCATGAAAATGATAGTAAACCGTAAAAAAACCAGGCATAAATATGTTGATACTTGTGAAAATAAAAAAGCTTTGCTTTTGGCGAAAAACGTAACATTGGTAAAGGACTAACATCAGGATCCATTTCATGTATATTTGTAAATGTATGATGTAGTTTATTGTGTTGGATTTTCCAATTTTTAGCACTTCCTCCAACTAAATTAAGTGTTAACCCCATTAATTTATTGATTAATTTATTTTTTGAATAGGATCCGTGATTACCATCATGCATAATACACATTCCTGTCTCTTATACACATCTGACGCTGCCGACGATACTCCTTGTG
>CAXDKI010000022.1:0-7885 GCA_963990215.1 uncultured Flavobacteriales bacterium
CGGTTAGAGCTCAAAAAACCTTTAAGATGATTATCAATACGACTGATGTAATACAAATCGTTGTGCGAACTATTCAAAGGTATCCCTACATTTTCTACGATTCCCCATTTGTTTTCCCAAGTTGTTTGGAAAATATCGAAACCGCCAATTCCTGGATGAAAATCAGAACTGAAATACAGCTTTTGTTCCACCGAATGGTAAAAAGGAGTTACCTCATCTCCAGCTGTATTGATGGTGTTGCCAAGGTTCGTGGCAACGCCTTCTTTTGGTGCGAACCAAATATCCATACCTCCATATCCTCCCTTTCTGTTAGAAGTGAAAAACAATCCTTCTTGTTCTTTCCAAAATGCCCATTGAGGATGAGTGTTGGTCGTATTCAGCTGATTGATTTCTGATGACATTTGTTGTGGGCTTCCCCATAACTCATCCTCTAATTGAGCCGAATAAATCGCACATTGTACACCTTCTTTTTCTGTTTTACACTTGGTGAAAAACACCTCATCAGCAGTTGGGTTAAAGCTGATATTTCCTAAGTGGTAATCTAGAGTATTGAATACCCTTAAAACCTCTGCTAATTGTTGGTTCTCTGATTTTAACAATTTGCTATGATGCCCTAAAAGCTGTTCTTTTTCTGTACCATCTCCTTTTTCTAAAGAAGAAAAATATAGTACCGAATCTCCCAAAGCAAATGGTGCAAAATCAGACACCTTGGAGTTGATGTTTTCGCTCAAATGTTTTACAATCGTTTCTGTACTTTGTAAACTAAGAGCAAGGTTTGCTCCTTTAAGTTCCATCAGTCCTTTTCGATAATAAAAATCCGAAGGGTTAACTTGATTTTCTAAATAGGATTGTAAAGTCTTAATAGCTCGCTCATAATCTTCCGATTGTTTAAGCATAACCCCCTTCCATAATTGCACATCAGGATAGTTTAGAGCTCTATCTTCTATATAAACTTTGTGATAAAACTGTGCTGATAAATCATACTGAAAAGTAAATCGGTAAGCTTCTGCCATTTGCCACCATTGCTGGACATTACCACTGTCTTTTTGATAAGCCAACTCATAAAAATGAGATGCTGCATAAAAGTCTTTCTGAGAGAAATAGTATTCGGCTTCTCGCAACAAAACTTGCTTGCTTTGACCGAATGAAATACTAGCAAGAAAACACAGTAATATTATGTGACAATAGCGTATCATAAATAAATCGGACAAACTTTATATCCCGGTCGTTTTGGAATTTGTTGTTGAAGAATATGTGTGAACGAAATTTCCCATGCACCTAAACCATTACTTGCGGCTACTAAATCGGAAACATTCCAATCATAACTAAATGCAAGATGTGTGTTTTCTATTTGCGCACCCAACAGTATACTAACTGCATCACCCCATCGAAACATTGCTCCGCTAATCAGTTTTATATTTCGTTGATAATAATCACTAATATTGACTTGGGCTCGCGTTCCAAAAAACAATTCTCGATGTACGCTTTGCTCTTGATACATTAAACTTGGCTGCAGCTGCCAATAATCCGAAAGCTGCCAATATAAGTTAGCTTGTAATTGATGGCGCATAGGAAGCTTATCTGCGTTTTCTGTAAAGGAAGTGTTGGGTTTGTTAAAGTGAAAATTAGCTATACCCAACTCTAAATACTTGTCAAAACTGACTTCAATGGTTTTCAAAACCCCCACACCTACATCTAAAAAACTTTTATACTCTGAAGCGAAAGATTCATTTACATCAGGAAATAATAAATTCGAATAATCTATACTGCGTTGCGCAAGCCCTAGTTGAATCCCACCCCTCCAAGTTCCAAATTGATAGGATCCTGTCAAATTAAATTGAGTTGTATTCAAACTTGAAGTTCCTGCATTATCTAATAACAAATGTCCACCTAAACCCACTCTATTCAAATTCATATCCATTCCTAATGAAGTGGTTGTAAAGGGTATACTTACACTTCCCCATTGGGAACGCTGCTGAGCATGAATTCTATACTCTCCGTCAAACAAGCCGCTAGTAGCAGGGTTGGAAAAAACAGGATGGTGCATCCATTGAGAAAAATGAATGTCTTGCGCTAACAGCTGACACGACAAAAAGAACAATAAAATAGTAATCATTTTCATCGAATCAGTGTTATATCTCCTTTTTTAAAAAAAGATTCCTGACCGCCAATACAACCAATGTTTAAATGGTAATCGAATACTGCTGTATTCAATAATTCTCCTTGGAAATAGCCATCCCAAGCTCCCTTTTTGTCTGATGTCTGAAATACTTTCTGCCCCCATCTGTTGAAAATTTTCAACTCTAAATACTGTATAATGTTGGAGTCGTCTTTAATAAAGTATGTGTCATTTTGTCCATCGCCATTTGGGCTGAATGCATTAGGTATGTTTATTTTGTCTTCCGTACAACAATCCGAACTTAAACGCACTTCTATAGCTACTGATTTTTGACAACCATACTGTTCTGCTTTTACAAAGTAAGTCCCAGGAAAAAAAGCTAATAAACTGTCGTTTTGTGGGGCTGAAAAAGTAGGACTTACAGACCATTTCACCGATGCTTCATCATTAGATTCTGCAAAAAGCCAAATAGGGTTTCCACAAATTTCTTGATTGGTAGAAGTTTCTAAAGGAACTTCAAAAACAGCAATGTGTTGAGAAAGAGTATCATAACAATCGCCCAAATTTCCAATTAAGTAATAATGAATACTGTCTTCAGGTCGTGTAATTGGACTAATGCTATTTGGGTCATCTAAATATGTGAAAGGAGTCCAACTATAAGTGAAGTCTGCTTGCGTAGAAAAGTTCAATTGAACAGTATCTCCTTTGCAAATAAACAAACTATCTAACTGCTGTGATTGATGCGTTCGTACTTCAATAAACTTACTTATACTATCTAGTAAATTACATGAGGTTGGGTCGCTTGTGTAAAGAGTTACCTCATAAATCCCTGGATTTATAAAAATATGATTTGGATTTTCTGCAGATGAATTTTGTCCATCCCCAAAATCCCACCAATAAGTGTTGTTGCCAAAACTCAAATTGGTGAATTGAACATCATTATCACAGGTAACACCTGGCGCTGTGAAGTTGGCAATTGTTAAAGGAAATTCTGGATCAAACTTAAAAACTGCATTATTACAAGACGCATTATTGGTGGTAGAAACAGCTCCTGGAGTAGTGGGAAAATCTGAAAACCCACCACAACCCGCACACACAGATTGATATACCACTCCTTTTCTATCAAACCTACTGGTTCCACCGTCCACATGCTCGGCAGCTAAGTTACCTCCAAAGAAAGTCGCATAAGAAAGTGTATTAGCATTGTCCTCAATAATAATTAGATAAAAATCACTGCTATCTGTTGATTCTTGAAAAGCTCCAGGAGTGGTTGTTAAGTCGGCCGTATGACCACCTGGCCCTCCATGTGTAAAATCGTTGGTTTTTCCACCCCAACCCGAACAATATATTCGGTTACAAACATCCACTAAAAAAGCTGTTGGAGAAATATCTATTGCTCCTGAACCTGAGCCAAAAACCGTAGAGAATTCCAAAATAGATAAATCTTCACTGAACTTTGCTACAAATTGTCCACTATTAGGTTCAGCAAAAGCAGCATTCTGAATCAGTGTATTAGCCGGCGCTAATGTTTGTCCATATATATAAACCGAATCGGTAGCATCTAACTCAATAAAATATGCCTGATCATACTCTGCTGAACCGAAAAAAGTAGAGTTCAATAAACTGCTCCCATCCTCACTAAATCGGCTAATAAATGCATCTACACTACCTCCAATATAGGTTGATGCGTATGCATTAGCGGTAGTTTGAAAGTTACTAGACTTCGTTCCTCCACACACAAAAATTTCATCTGCAGAATTAAAAGATAATGAGTAAATCGCATCATTATTTATTCCTCCCCAAAAACTACTCCATTGAATACTGCTGAGGTCACTATCCATTTTTACCACAACACCATCCTGTACGCCTTGAAGAGCAGGTTGTATAATACTACTAACAATCGGAAAATCGTTAGACTGTGTGCTAGATGCTATATAACAATTCCCCTGGCTGTCAAAATCAATTTCGCCACGCATTTGATCAGCATAGTTGTATCTTAAATCATTCGCACTATTGAAGCCGTCATTAAAACTTCCCCCAATATATGTGGAAGATAAAAGCTGTGAACCATCTGTAGAAAATCGACTAACAACAATATCACAACCATTAGTGTAATTAATGCCAACTCCTCCTGCGGCTAAAGGAGTTCCACCATTAAAACTATTGTCAAAACAACCAGTTGTTGTAGGGAAATCAGAAGAACCTGAAGTTCCCATCATATATAGCTCATCCTCATAAACGATTAAACTATGTGGCACCTCATCTCCTGCTCCTCCTAAAAAAGTTGAGTAGACCAAAAATGTTCCGGTAGTATCGTATTTGCTTAACACAATATCTGTACCTCCTATTCCTCCGCTATAATTGGTTGAATATGCGCCTAATGTTGTAGGATATCCAATATTGAAAGCGGTACCTCCTGCATATAAAAAACCATAATCATCATAGGTGGCAGTATAGCCGAAATTATTGGCCGTAGAACCTGAATAAGAAGAGAATATTAAGATAGGATCTATGACTAATTCTTTAGATTTATCATAACCATTTGGGAAATCGAAAGACAGTTTATTTTGCTTCCAAACAAAAACACAAGCCACTTCCACTTGCTGGCCATTGATGATTTGATAAGCGTAGGGCTTTTCTTCAATAATCTCATTCACAGAAGTTTTAATATGTATTCTTCCATCCAATAAACGAACATCTTCCACACCTTCCAACTCCATACGGATTTTATTAGGATTTCCTCTAGGTGCCACCACCCAATCGTATTTTAAACCGTCACCATAGGTGTAAATTCTGTAGTCTATTTTGGGATAAATACCCTCATAAATCACCTCTTGATAGCGTTGTAAATTAGAAGCCGAAGTTCCACTCACAAAATAATGCAAACGCCCCTCTTTAGGGTTCTCACACCTGATTTTTGCTTTTTGACTTTTAACAAATCGCCACTGTATTGCATGACCGTTTAGCTCTTCGCAAACCTCATGTTGATCATGCCCATGAGCTAACTGACTTTGATCAATAAAATGATAGGTGATTGCTTTATCTTCTAAAAAAATAGCGCCACCTGGAACATCTGCTTTTGCTATCGATTGCTTGTTCCACTGCCCATTATTCTTGACAAAAAAAGGTGCATCCGCCCACGAAAATGAGCTCCACAAAATTGTAGTAATGAATAATAATATACGCATGGAGTTAGCTAATTTACACTATTGCATGCTAATCTCCGAATATGTAAGCAGAAGGATTACTTATTCATTAGTGATTTCTAAAGGAATCTCTTGTAAAATCAGCATCATACTATCTTTTAAACCTTCGTAAGAAGCACGATTTTCTTTTTTAACAGGATCTGATGGAGGAAGTTTTTGCTTGTAAGGATCAACCTGTACGCCATTTTTCCAAAAACGATAACATACATGAGGTCCTGTAGCAAGTCCTGTGCTTCCTACATAACCAATCACTTCGCCTTGCTTCACAAACACACCTGGCTTGATACCCGATTTGATTTTACTCATGTGTAAATACTGTGTAGTATAAGTGCTGTTGTGGCGTACTTTCACATAATTACCATTATTTCTTTTGTAGCGCGCCTCTGTTACTGTTCCGTTAGCGGTAGATAAAATAGGTGTTCCTTTTGGAGCTGCATAATCCGTTCCTAAATGAGGTTTTACACGACCTGTTACAGGATGTTTTCTACGCTTGCTATAACGAGAACTGATGCGAGAATAATTCAATGGGGCACGCAAAAATGCCTTACGCAATGTTCCTCCATTTTCATCAAAGTAATCTCCAAAGTTTTCATCTTCTTGAAAGTAGAAAGCGTAAAAATCTTCATTGGAGTGGTTGAACTCTGCCGCCCAAACACGACCAATTCCTACAAACTCGTCCTCCACATATTTTTCTTCATAAACCAACCTAAAATGATCTCCCTTTTGAATTCGGAAAAAGTCGATGGTCCAAGCGTAAATACTAGAAAGTTCCATTACCAAGGCAGGACTCATATTGCTTTCCATCAAAGCATTCCACAAAGAAGATTCAATGTGGCCGCTTGCCTCACGAATACGCACCTCAATTTCTTTTTGACCTCTATATACATGGATAGAATCACGCAAATCAAATACCACATAATCGGTAGAAGACTCCTCATAAATAAAACACTGAGCTACCTCAGTAGAATCGTTACTACACAAGACCGTATAGTTTTTTCCGGCACGGGCTGTGCGAAAATCAAAAACATCTTTGGATGCTTTCACAATCTTATCAATTTTTGGATGATCGATGTGATGTAAATACAGAATAGCGCCAAGCGTCTGTCCCGGTTCTACCTGTCCTTTCACTAACGAAAAGGAATCTACAGCTATGCCATATTCAAAAGTTTGCTCCAAAACAATAGTCGTTTCTTCTGAACTATTACCGCCACTACAGGCCACTAAAAAGATAAAAACTAAAGTGGCGAAAAACGTCTTCAGAAACTTTTTCCAATCACTCATTCATTCCCCTTTTAGTGCATTTAACACCCACTGTCTTCCCCAATTTTCTTGTTCTTCTTCCGTCCAAAGTTCTGGGAAGAAAATGCGTTTTTGGAAACGCGGTGGTAAGTATTTTTGCCAATTGGTTCCTCCTGTAGCGCGTACGTCACCTTTCTCTTGGCTCAAGTAACGAACTGCAGATTTATAGTGTGCCAAAGGCCAGTTTACATTCACATGTAAATCTAACTGACGAAGAGCCGTAATCAATTGTTCATTGGCTTGGTCCTCTTTAGATAACACCTTGTACTTGGCCCATAAATTTTTGTGTTCGTATTCTTTAGTTTGTTGAATGAACTGACTCATGTACTTCTTCTCGAAGTTCTCAAGCATCTGTGTCTTTTTACCTGTCTCCAACTCTAAAGAACCTTCCATCCAATAGAAATGTTGCGCTTGTTCTTCCAAGCTCTCACATCTTAAGTCATCGCGTAAATCTTTTTGGGTAAGGTTGATGATATCGGTGGCTCTTATCTCAATCATTCGGTATTGTGCCGACTGAAAACCACTCGCTGGCAGTAAGGACATGCGGAATTTCAAAAACTGCTCCTTCTCCATTCCGTGCACCATGATACCGAAAGACTTAGTTAAAGCCTCAAAATACTTATTGATGCGTATAACTCGAGCAGTAAAAAAAGCAGGATCTAACTCTTTGTTCCATCCCAAATCCTCTCCAGAAGCAGAAATATTTTTTCCATTGTTCGCTATCTGCTCTATCTCATTCAGCGCTAACTTGAAATACAACTCCGTAATTTGATGGTAGATGATGAATATTTCTTCATCTGGAAAATCAGTCTTAGGATGTTGTAAACTCAACAAGATATCCACATAAGTGTAATCCCAATAATGCAAGGGGTTAGCATACAATAAGCCATCTAGGTAAGACCCTAAATCTTGCCCCGAAGCAGCATATTTTGCTTCTAGCTTTTCTACTTTTCCTTTGATTTCATCACTCCATTCCATATCCAAAGATTTACCCCTGCAATTTATCAAAATTTACAGGCAATGTAAGTGCTATAAAAAGGAGTTATTGACAGGGTTTTAACACATTTTGAGGAAGTTGATTCCTATAATAACCCCATTTAAAGTATGCGTCAAAAAAATACAGTTAAAATTGCAAGCGCTTTTAAATAGATAATGTCTTATATAATAAAAATCAGAAATAAAGGAATTAAAGCAATATGTAGTATTTAATCTTTTAATAAATGTTGTGTAAAAATCCTATATGGGAATAGCTATCTAGAAG
>CAXDKI010000023.1:0-7827 GCA_963990215.1 uncultured Flavobacteriales bacterium
ACAAGGAGTATCGTCGGCAGCGTCAGATGTGTATAAGAGACAGCAATGCCACGTGTATTAAACGGTTTAGGTGTTGCTATCCTATCTACTTCTAAAGGAGTAATGACGGATAAAGAAGCACGTACTCAAAACGTAGGTGGTGAAGTATTGTGTTACGTTTATTAAAAAGAAAATAAATAAAAACGATGTCAAGAGTAGGTAAAAGCCCAATTACAATTCCTCAAGGTGTTCAAGTAGCCTTAGGCGAAAATAATGCTATTACTGTGAAAGGACCTAAGGGAGAGCTCGCAAAAAATTTCCACGTTGATATGATCATCAAAATGGAAGAAAACATTTTGACAATAGAGCGTCCTTCGGATAGTAAAGAGCATAAGTCCTTCCACGGATTAACACGAGCTTTATTAAACAATATGGTGATAGGTGTTTCTGAAGGTTATAAAAAGGAATTAGAATTGGTAGGGGTAGGTTATCGTGCTAGCAACTCTGGTCAAAAACTAGAGATGGCATTAGGATTTTCACACAACGTAGTGTTTGAAATCCCAGCAGAAGTTAAAATTGAGACGAAGTCTGACAAAGGACAAAATCCAATCATTACATTAACATCTGCAGATAACCAATTATTAGGAGCTGTAGCCGCTAAAATTCGTTCGTTGAGAAAACCTGAACCATACAAAGGAAAGGGTATCAAGTTCGTTGGTGAGCAGCTAAGAAGAAAAGCCGGTAAAACAGCCGCTAGTTAATAACTGAATAATTGCGATAATAAAATGGCATTTTCTAAAGAAGCAAGAAGAAATAAAATCAGAAGAAGAATTCGCGCTGCGATTTCTGGAACTCCTGAACAACCAAGGTTAGCGATTTTTCGTAGTAACAAAGAGATTTATGCTCAGGTTATTGACGATTTAAACGGAAAAACTTTGGCTGCTGCATCCTCAAAAGATGCTGCTGGAACAAAGTTAGAACAAGCAGGTGTTGTAGGTAAAGCAATTGCTGAAAAAGCAATCGCTGCTGGCATCTCTTCAGTAGTTTTTGATAGAGGTGGTTACCTTTATCATGGAAGAATTAAAGCTTTGGCTGATGGGGCCAGAGAAGTTGGATTAAAATTCTAAGATATACATTATGTCAGATATCAAAAGAGTAAAAGCAAGTGATATTGAACTAACAGATAAGTTAGTAGGTATTCAGCGTGTAACCAAGGTAACAAAAGGTGGTAGAACATTCAGTTTCTCTGCCATTGTAGTTGTAGGTGATGGTAACGGTGTTGTTGGTCACGGATTGGGTAAATCTCAAGAAGTAACAACAGCTATAAGTAAAGCGATTGATGCTGCTAAGAAAAACTTGGTAAAAGTTCCTATAATGAATGGAACAATTCCTCACGAGCAATTGGCTAAATTCTCAGGTTCTGAGGTGTTGATCAAGCCAGCTTCTAACGGTACCGGAGTAAAAGCCGGTGGCGCGATGCGTGCGGTATTGGAAAGCGCT
Source organism: uncultured Flavobacteriales bacterium (assembly GCA_963990215.1). Classification (GTDB taxonomy): domain Bacteria; phylum Bacteroidota; class Bacteroidia; order Flavobacteriales; family UBA7312; genus UBA7312. The sequence goes on from CAXDKI010000023.1 coordinate 1,480, forward strand.
GGTGTTACCGATGTATTAGCGAAATCAAAAGGTTCTTCAAACTCTCACAATTTGGTAAAAGCTACATTCAAAGCTTTAACTGAATTAAGAGATGCAAGAGCTGTTGCTGCGCAAAGAGGTGTAAACTTAGATACAGTATTTAACGGATAAAAAATACACTGATGGCTAAAATCAGAATCAAACAAGTAAGAAGCAAGATTGGCAGACCAGAAGACCAAAAAAGAACAATGGTAGCCTTAGGCTTTCGTAAAATGAACCAAGTAGTGGAGCATGAAGCAACACCTCAAATCTTGGGTATGGTAAAAAAAGTAAAGCACTTGCTTGAAATAGAAGAAGTTAAGTAAGAAACGATTTAATAGATTAACGATGGATTTGAGTAATCTAACTCCTGCAAAAGGATCAGTTAAAAATAGAAAGCGAATCGCTCGTGGTGAAGGTTCCAAAAAAGGTGGCACCTCTACAAGAGGTCATAAAGGAGCTAAATCTCGTTCTGGTTACTCTCGTAAAATTGGATTCGAAGGTGGTCAAATGCCACTTCAGAGACGTGTGCCAAAATTTGGTTTCACGAATCCAAATAGAAAAGAGTATAGAGGTGTGAACATACACACTTTACAGACTTTAGTTGATAACAAAAAAATTAAAGACGCTGTTGATTTAGAAGCACTAATTACAAATGGATTAGCGCATAAAAACGACTTAGTGAAGATTTTGGGTAGAGGCGAGTTGAAAGCAAAACTAAATGTAACAGCTCACGGATTCTCAGCATCAGCAAAAGCTGCTATTGAAGCTGCAGGTGGAACAGCCACTACATTGTAATAATTACTATGAAGAATTTAATCACTACACTAAATAATATTTGGAAGATTGAGGAACTAAGAACTCGTATCTTAGTAACTCTTGGGTTTATCTTAATTTACCGTTTAGGATCGTTTGTAGTATTGCCAGGTGTTGATCCAACACAATTAGCTGCACTACAACAACAAGCATCCTCAGGTTTATTAGGGTTATTAAACCTATTTACAGGAGGAGCATTTGCTCAGGCGTCTATTTTTGCCTTGGGTATTATGCCATACATCTCTGCTTCTATTGTTATTCAGTTATTAGGGGTTGCAGTCCCTTATTTCCAAAAATTACAACGAGAAGGAGAGAGCGGAAGAAGAAAAATCAACAATATTACACGTTACTTAACAATCTTGATTACTGCCGGACAAGCGCCAGGCTATATTGCTAACTTACAAGCGCAATTGCCAGCAGAAGCATTCTTGTTAAGCCCAACAGCATTCTGGTTATCATCAATTATTATCCTTGTAACTGGCACAATGTTTGTGATGTGGTTAGGAGAGAAAATTACAGATAGAGGTATCGGTAATGGAATTTCACTTATCATCATGATTGGTATTATTGCTGCTTTACCAGGGTCTTTAATGGCAGAGTTTGCTACTGCTTTAGAGAGCCAAGGTGGAGGATTAGTAATGTTCTTGGTAGAGATGGTAGCCTTGTTGGCTGTAATTTTGGTAAGTATTTTATTAGTACAAGGAACACGCAGAATCCCTGTAAACTTCGCTAAAAGAGTAGTAGGTAATAAACAATATGGAGGCGTTCGTCAGTACATTCCTTTAAAAGTGAATGCATCAGGTGTAATGCCAATCATTTTTGCACAAGCAATTATGTTTATTCCAATCACCTTAGTAGGATTCTCAGAATCAGAGGCATTGCAAGGGTTTGCAGCAGCATTCACTGATTTTGCAGGTTTCTGGTACAACTTAGTATTCTTCTTTATGGTGGTTATCTTTACTTATTTCTATACAGCTATTACTGTTAATCCAAAGCAGATGGCTGACGATATGAAGAAAAATGGAGGTTTCATCCCAGGTGTAAAACCAGGTCGTAAAACGGCTGAGTTCTTGGATGATGCCATGTCGAAAATAACACTACCAGGTTCATTATTCTTAGCGTTTGTAGCTATTCTTCCAGCGTTCGCTATGCAATTTGGAGTTAATCAAGGTTTTGCTCAGTTTTACGGAGGTACATCTTTGTTAATTATGGTAGGAGTAGTGTTGGATACACTACAACAAGTTGAAAGTCACTTATTGATGCGTCATTATGATGGATTAACAAGTGGTGGTGGAAGAATAAAAGGCAAATCATCCACAGGGATGATGGGCTAAAATCCCCTCTCATGATCTTTTTAAGAACAATAGAGGAGATTGAACTGATAAGAAAAAGTTCTTTACTTGTTGCAAAGGCACATGCCGAAGTTGCGAAGCTAATTGAACCAGGAGTAACATCCCTTCAATTAGATGCAAGAGCTGAAGAGTTCATTCGCGATAACGGAGGATATCCGGCCTTTAAGGGATACAATGGGTTTCCAAACTCATTATGTATTTCGCCAAACGAACAAATTGTTCATGGCATCCCAAATGATGAACCTTTGAAAGAGGGGACCATCCTTTCAGTAGATTGTGGGGTTTTGATGAACGACTTTTATGGCGACTCTGCTTATACCTATACCATTGGTGAGGTAAGCGCAGAAGCTCAACACTTGCTGGATATAACTAAAGAAAGCTTGTACAAAGGAATTGAACAGGCAGTAGTTGGAAAGCGTGTTGGTGATATCGGTTTTGCTGTGCAACAGCATGCCGAAGAACACGGATACGGAGTAGTGAGAGAATTGGTTGGACATGGTGTAGGTGAAAGCCTTCACGAAAGCCCAGAAGTGCCAAACTACGGTAAACGTGGAAGAGGACCTAAACTGCAAGACGGAATGGTAATCGCTATAGAGCCTATGATTAACATGGGTGTGCGAAACATTTTACAACATGTAGATGGATGGACTATAGCCACAGCAGATAAGATGCCTTCGGCACATTATGAGCATACTGTAGCAGTTAAAAAAGGTAAAGCCGATATTTTATCGAGTTTTGAATTTATTGAAGAAGTGTTGAAAAACAAATAAAGTATGGCCAAACAGGCACACATAGAACAAGATGGAACAATCACTCAAGCACTCTCTAATGCAATGTTTAGAGTAGAGTTAGAGAATGGTCACATCATTACAGCACATATCTCTGGTAAGATGCGCAAGTTTTATATTAAACTATTACCTGGAGATAAAGTAAAGTTAGAAATGTCGCCATACGATTTAACAAAAGGTAGAATAACTTACAGATACTAATACAATGAAAGTAAGAGCATCATTAAAAAAGAGAAGCGAAGATTGTAAAATAGTTCGCAGAAAAGGTCGCTTGTATGTGATCAACAAAAAGAATCCTAAGTTTAAACAACGTCAAGGTTAATAAAAACGAATATAGATGGCTAGAATCGCAGGTATCGATTTACCAAAAAACAAAAGAGGCGTAATTGGCTTAACCTACATCTTCGGAATAGGGTCAACTACAGCTACAGAAATCTTGGACAAAGCAGGTGTAGATCACAGTGTAAAAGTTCAAGATTGGAATGATGACCAATTATCTAAAATCCGTCAAATCATCGGTGATGAAATTAAGGTGGAAGGAGAATTGCGTTCAGAAATTCAATTAAACATCAAACGATTGATGGATATCGGTTGTAACCGAGGCATTCGTCACCGTTCAGGTTTACCATTAAGAGGTCAAAGAACTAAGAATAATTCTAGAACTCGTAAGGGTAAGCGTAAAACAGTAGCTAACAAGAAAAAAGCCACTAAATAATAAAGATTAATCATGGCTAAGTCAAATCAAAAGAAAAGAAGCGTTAAGGTAGAAGCGATAGGCCAAGCGCATATCCAAGCTACTTTCAACAACATTATTATTTCATTGACCAATAATAAAGGTCAGGTTATTTCCTGGTCTTCTGCTGGTAAAATGGGCTTTAGAGGTTCTAAAAAGAACACTCCTTACGCTGCTCAAACAGCTGCAGAAGATTGCGCACAAAAGGCTTATGAAGCTGGCTTGCGTAAAGTAAAGGTTTATGTCAAAGGTCCTGGTTCAGGTAGAGAGTCTGCAATCAGAACATTGCATAACAATGGTATTGTAGTTACAGAAATTATTGATGTAACTCCAATTCCACACAATGGATGTCGCCCACCTAAAAGACGTAGAGTCTAATTATTGTTAATTTAGAAAACACAGAACAATGGCAAGACACAGAGGTCCTCAATCAAAAATCGCCCGTAGATTCGGCGAACCAATTTTTGGTCCAGACAAGGCTTTAGAAAGAAGAAACTATGGCCCAGGTCAACATGGTAATAATAGAAGAGCTAAAAAATCTGAATACGCAGGTCAGTTAGCTGAAAAGCAAAAAGCAAAATATACTTACGGCATTTTAGAGCGTCAGTTCTCTAACTTGTTTAAGGAAGCATCAAGAAGAAAAGGTATTACTGGTGAGATTTTACTTCAATTATGTGAAGCTCGTTTAGATAATGTCGTTTACCGTTTAGGTATTGCTCCTACAAGAAGAGCTGCTCGTCAGTTAGTAACACACCGTCACATTACTGTAAACGGAGAAGTAATGAATGTTCCTTCTTATTCAGTAAACTTAGGTGATGATATCGCTGTAAGAGAAAAATCAAAATCGTTAGAAGTTGTAACGAGTTCTTTGGAAAATGCAGGAGAGCGTTGCGAATATGTAGAGTGGAACCCAGATACAATGACTGGTAAGCTAGCTGCTATTCCAGAGCGCACACAAATTCCTGAGAACATCAAGGAACAATTAATCGTTGAACTTTATTCTAAGTAATAATTTAAACCCTCCAATAATTATGGCAATATTAGATTTTCAAAGACCGGACAAAGTTTACATGGTAGAGTCTACAGACACTCTAGGTAACTTTGAGTTCCGTCCATTAGAACCAGGATATGGTTTGACTATTGGTAATGCATTAAGAAGAGTGTTGTTATCTTCTTTAGAGGGATTTGCTATTACATCTGTGAAGATTGAAGGAGTAGAACATGAGTTTTCTACTGTCAAAGGAGTTGTAGAAGATGTAACAGAAATGATTCTAAATCTAAAGCAGATTCGTTTAAAACAACAAATTGAAGATGAAAATACTGAAAGAGTTTCTGTAAAAGTAAGCAACAGTAAAACACTTACAGCAGGAGATGTTGGTAAAAATCTTTCTTCATTCCAAGTTTTAAACCCAGACTTAGTAATCTGTAACATGGAAAAAAATGTGACTATCGAGATGGAATTAACTATCGAGAAAGGTCGCGGATATGTTCCAGCTGAAGAAAATAAGAAAGTGACAGCAGCTATAGGTACAGTAGCAATGGATGCTATCTTTACACCGATCAAAAACGTTAAGTATAGCGTAGAAAACTTCCGTGTAGAGCAAAAAACAGATTATGAAAAATTAGTTTTCGAAATCGAAACAGATGGTTCTATCCATCCGCAAGATGCATTAACAGAAGCTGCAAAAATCTTGATTCAGCACTTCATGTTATTTGCTGATGAGAATGTTTCTTTTGAAACAGCAGAAACAGATACTTCAAATGATTTTGATGAAGACACATTACACATGCGTCAATTACTAAAATCAAAATTAGTAGATATGGAATTGTCTGTTCGTGCATTAAACTGTTTAAAAACAGCAGAGGTAGAAACATTAGGAGAATTGGTTTCTTTCAATAAAACAGATTTATTGAAGTTTAGAAACTTTGGTAAAAAGTCGTTAACAGAATTGGAAGAGTTAGTGAAAGATAAAGGATTGTCTTTTGGAATGGATATCGCTAAATTTAATTTAGATAAGGAATAGTAAAAAATGAGACACGGAAAGAAATTTAACCATTTAGGTAGAAAAGCAGCGCACAGAAAAGCAATGCTTGCTAATATGGCTTGTTCTTTAATCGAGCACAAGCGTATTAAAACCACCGTTCCTAAGGCGAAAGCTTTGCGTAAGTATGTGGAGCCTTTGATTACAAAATCAAAGAATGACACTACTCATTCAAGAAGAACAGTATTTAGCTACCTGAAGCAAAAAGAAGCAATTACTGAATTGTTTGGAGATATCGCATCCAAAGTAGCTAACAGAGAGGGAGGGTATACACGTATCTTAAAAACAGGAAACCGTTTAGGTGACAATGCAGAAATGTGTATCATAGAATTGATTGACTTTAACGATACATATACTACAGATAAGCAAAAGAAAAAGACAAAATCAACTCGTAGATCAGGTGTTAAAAAAGCTACAGAAGCAGTAGTTGAAACTTCTGCTATTGAGGAGGTAGTAGTACAAGAAACTCCAGCTGTTGAAGTAGCTAAAGCTGAGGAGGCAACTCCTGCAGAAGAAGCTGTTGTAGAAGCAGTAGAAGTGCCAGCTGCAGAAGAAGCTGTTGTAGAAGCAGTAGAAGTACCAGCTGCAGAAGAAGCTAA
>CAXDKI010000024.1:0-7750 GCA_963990215.1 uncultured Flavobacteriales bacterium
TCCTGCTCCAATTGCATATTTTGATTTCAAAATATTAAGTAACACCTCAGATATTCAAGATGGTATAGATATGAAATTAAGTGCATTTCCTAATCCAGCATCTGCAATCACTTGCATTCCTATAAGTGTTAGTAACAACACCCATGCAACTATATTTTTAGTCGATATATTGGGGCAGCATACTAGTCTTATTTTCGAGGGAGAGCTGCCAATGGGAGAAAGCAAATACTTTATTAATGTCAACCAATATCCTGCAGGAGTATATAACATTGTCTTGCAAACAGCTTTTGGAAAGTTAACACAAAAACTCATCATTCACTAATTGACATGCAATAAACTTAAAAGATGATTGAAAAATTTAGAGATGCTGTAGTAAAAATCGTTACCTCCTAATCGCCTCCACAGGGTCTAGTCGTGCTGCTGACAGAGCAGGAACAATTCCCGAAAAAATACCGATTATAATAGAAACAGATAATCCCAAAACCACATTCTCTATACTCAGCTGAATACTGAAATCGCTCATACTACTTGCTGTAGCAGCAAGCGTGAATACAAGTAGTAATCCAAGAATCCCTCCAATCACACATAGTATTACAGATTCTAATAAAAATTGCAGTAGAATAAAGTTGTTTTTTGCTCCTAATGCTTTTTGAATACCTATTAGCTTGGTGCGCTCTTTTACCGAAACAAACATGATATTGGCAATTCCAAACCCTCCAACCAAAATGGAGAAGCCACCTATCACCCAACCCGCCATGCCTATCACAGAAAACACAGAGTCTAAAGCAGTTGTAATAACCGATATTTCATTCAGCGCAAAATCATCAGGCATGCGTGGTTTTAATTTTCGGATACTGCGCATCACTCCACGCAATTCATCTTTGAGTTCACTTTTGCTTACACCCACTTTTGCTTTTGCCATTATCATAGGATCAGCTCTGCGCACATTCATGATGTTTCGTCCAAAATTAACCGGCATCAAAACACCCGTATCCATAGAATTACCTGTAATATCCTCCCCTTCTTTTGCAAAAATACCCACTACTACTACCTTTCTTCCACCAAGCTTCATGTGTTCACCTATCACATCTAAAGTTCCAAAAAGCGCCAATGCCACATCATGCCCAATCAAAACATAATTTTTACCACTATTCATTTCTTGCTCGGTAAAATATCTTCCAGCAGCCAACTCAAAATTACGTATCTGGTTAAACTCATGAGAACTCGCCATCACCTCTACTCCCTCTATGGAATTGCTACCTACTTTTAAATTTCTACGACCAGAAATCATAAATGCAATAGCGTCTGTTTTTTGGCATAAACTTTGCAACTTTGGCAACTCTTCCTGCTTCACTTGTGGACGCTTCCAAAACTCCCACCACTTATACTCACCACTATCTTCAGCACCCCATGGCCATTTCTGAATATAAATAACATCTGTCCCTAATTTATCCACACTAGAACGCACATTATCTTCTAAAGAATCTACTACAGTAAACACAGAAATGATAGCTAAGATACCAATGGTTACACCAAGCAAAGAAAGGAAAGTTCGCAATCGGTTATTAGTCAATGCATGCCATGCAAATCGTAAACTCTCTTGAAACAGTCGAAATAAAATCATTGGTCTTTCTTAACGAGGGTTAAAGGTAAAAATTTTATGCTTTTCAAAAGTTATCAACAAAGCATAAAAAGAGCTTTTTTTCCATTGCTTCTTACTAGCAATTTGGATAATATTGTATCTTAACTTTCAACTAAAAATGAGCGGACTAATTAAGCCCAAAAACGCATTGATTTCTGTATTTCACAAAGACGGACTAGAGCCTATCATTAAGAAACTTGACGAAATCGGCGTAGCCATTTACTCTACAGGAGGAACCCAAAACTTTATTGAAGAGCAAGGTATAAGCGTAAACAGAGTAGAGGACTTAACTTCTTACCCTTCAATCTTGGGAGGTCGTGTAAAAACACTACACCCAAAGATTTTTGGTGGCATTTTAGGCCGTAGAGAGTTACAATCTGACCTTGATCAATTAGACCAATACGAAATTCCAGAATTCGATATCGTAATTGTGGATTTATATCCATTTGAAGAAACAGTTACTTCAGGAGCTGAAGAACAAGCTATTATTGAAAAGATTGATATAGGCGGAATTTCTTTAATCCGTGCAGCAGCTAAAAACTTCAAGGATGTAATCATTGTTTCTTCTCGTAACGACTACGCAGAACTTTTAGAGTTATTAAATCAAAACAATGGTACTACCATAGCCGATAGAAAACGATTTGCAGCCAAAGCATTCAATGTTAGCTCTCATTACGATACTGCTATTTTCTCTTGGTTCAACAAAGAAGAAACCGCATTTAAGAAGAGCATTACTGAAGGGCGTACTCTTCGCTATGGCGAAAACCCGCATCAAGAAGGAATATTTTACGGAAACCTTGATGAAATGTTTGAGCAACTGCATGGAAAAGCGCTTTCGTACAACAACCTCTTAGATGTTGATGCTGCAGTTAACCTAATAGCAGAATTTGACGACACTACCTTTGCAATCCTTAAGCATAACAACGCTTGCGGCCTGGCCTCTAGAGAAAAACTAGTAGATGCTTGGAAAGATGCTTTATCAGGAGATCCAGTCTCTGCTTTTGGCGGTGTGTTAATTTGTAACTCAAAAATTGACCTTGCAACGGCTGAAGAAATAAACAAAATTTTCTGTGAAATAGTTGTAGCTCCAAGCTACGATAATGATGCTTTGGAAGTGTTGAAAAATAAAAAAAATCGCATTATATTAGTGCAGAAGAACGTGAAATTAGTCGATAAACAATTCCGCAATATTTTAAATGGCGTTTTAGAACAAGACAAAGACTTGAAAACGGATACTATCATCGAAATGAAAACCGTTACCAAAGTAGCCCCAACACAAGAACAATTAGTTGACTTGGAGTTTGCAAGCAAACTTTGCAAGAATACCAAATCGAACACCATTGTTTTAGCAAAAGGTAAGCAATTATTAGCTAGTGGAGTTGGACAAACCTCAAGAGTTGATGCTTTGAAACAAGCTATTGAAAAAGCTAATCATTTTGGTTTCGACCTTAACGGAGCTGTGATGGCTTCAGATGCATTCTTCCCATTCCCTGATTGTGTAGAGATTGCCAATAATGTAGGCGTTGTTGCCGTTATTCAACCGGGAGGTTCTATTAAAGATCAATTATCTATCGATTATTGCGACAACAATAACATGACTATGGTTATGACTGGAACCAGACATTTTAAACACTAAAAGTAAAATACTATGGGGTTTTTCGATTTCATGACGCAAGAAATTGCGATTGACTTAGGCACCGCTAACACTCTTATCATTAAGGACGATAAGGTAGTAGTAGACGAGCCTTCTATTGTTGCAAAAGACATTATTCTAAGCAAAGTAGTCGCCATTGGTAAAAAGGCACAGCAGATGCATGGAAAAACACATAAAACCATAGAAACAATCCGACCATTGAAGGATGGTGTTATTGCTGACTTCCAAGCAGCAGAGCAAATGATTCGCGGAATGATTAAAATGATTCCAAGCAGAAAAACATTGTTTCAACCTTCCTTAAAAATGGTGATATGCATTCCTTCTGGAATTACTGAAGTAGAGAAGCGTGCAGTAAAAGATTCTGCCGAACACGCAGGAGCTAAAGAGGTGTATCTTATTCACGAACCAATGGCAGCTGCAATTGGAATAGGTGTAGATGTACTAGAACCAAAAGGAAATATGATTATTGACATAGGAGGTGGAACATCTGAAATTGCCGTAATTTCTTTAGGAGGTATTGTAACCGATAAATCTGTCAAGATTGCTGGTGATGATTTCACAAATGATATTCGTGTATATATGCGCAACCACCACAACATTGACATTGGTGAACGCATGGCAGAAAAAATCAAAATCAATGTTGGTGCTGCCTTACAAGAATTGGAAGAGCCGCCTCCACACTTTGCTGTTCATGGTCGAGACTTAATGAGTGGTATCCCAAAAGAAATCATCGTTACTTACAAAGAAATTGCCCGCGCTTTAGATCAAACAATTGCTCAAATTGAGCAAGCAGTATTGGCGGCTTTGGGGCAAACACCTCCCGAACTTTCTGCCGACATCTACAACACTGGTATTTATTTAACAGGTGGTGGGTCGATGTTAAGAGGGCTTGACAAACGAATTTCTCAGAAGACAAAACTACCTGTTTATGTTGCTGAAGATCCTTTAAGAGCCGTAGCGAGGGGAACTGGAATTGCCTTGAAAAACACAGACAATTTCCCATTCTTAATCCGCTAAAAAAGACTCATGTAACAAATGCGCAACTTACTCCAGTTCATAAGCAAAAATCATGTGCTATTATTGTTTATCCTTCTAGAGATGTGTGCCTTTTTGATGATTGTACAAAACAATCATTTCCAACGAGCAGCTTTCATTAACTCCACTAATGGATTGACAGCTAATACCTTTCAAACTTTAAGTAATTGGGAAAATTACTTTTCACTGAAAACCGCTAACGAGCAGTTAGCTTTAGAGAATGCTAAACTACAAACACTACTGTCTTACAAAGGAGTAAATGACACTATTGCTTCTGTTTTACCTAAGCGATACATTCCTGCTATGATCATCAATAACTCGATAGCTAAACGCAACAACTACCTCACTTTAGACAAAGGAACTAAACATGGGGTAGAAAAAGGGATGGGTGTTGTTACACCAAATGGTGTGGTTGGTATTATTAAAGAAGTATCCGAACACTTCAGCTCTGTGCTTTCGGTCTTACATGGAAAATCTAAAACCAGTGTAGTGTTACAACATTCCCATTACTTTGGCTCTTTAGAATGGAAAGGAGGGAATTATCAAAATGCGATTGTTAATGACATCCCCTCACATGTGGAGCTTAACATTGGTGACACGATTATCAGCAGTGGGTATTCATCTATTTATCCTGCTGATATTCCTATTGGCACCATTAGTAGAATTTACACCAAAAAAAACAAAAACTTTCACCTAATTGACATTCAGTTTTTAGAAGATTTTAAGCAACTGAAATATGTATACATTACAGAGGGTGTGCTGAGTAGCGAAGTAAAAGAATTAGAGAACAATAATGAATAATTTCATTCTCAAACATATCATTCGTTTTGTAGTATTAATTACTATACAAGTACTCGTGTTGAATAATGTACTCTTCATGGGATACATCAATCCTTACATCTATATTTTATTGCTATTACTATTACCTTTCGATACACCAAGGTGGTTGATTTTAATTTTTGCTTTTTGTTTAGGAATATCTGTAGATGCTTTCCAAAACACCATGGGGCTACATGCTTTTTCATGTGTGTTGATAGCTTATTGTAGACGACCTATACTACACTTTTTACTTCCACAGTTGAAAAATAAAAAACAAAGTTATTTAGAGTTTTCATTACAAGAATTCGGTTTGCAAAGAGCATTGATCTACACTGGATCTTTGGTGTTTATTCATCATTTTAGCCTCTTCATTCTAGAAGCTTTTCAACTGGAATTACTTGGAATTTTCCTGCGAACTTTGGGGAGTTCAATCGTAAGTATCACTTTACTTATAATCATACAATACTTATTGTTCAAAGACGCTAAAAGGTGATTCGCAACTACAGTAATAGGCAATTCGTTATCGGTGGTTTCTTCTGCCTTATTGGCCTCATTTTTATTATACGCCTATTCAGTATTCAGGTATTAGATGAGACCTACAAAACCTCTTCAGAAAACAATGTCATCCGTAAACAAACTGAATATCCAGGAAGAGGTCTAATTTACGACAGAAATGGAGAACTCCTAGTGTATAATGAAGCTGCCTACGATTTAATGGTAACCCCCAGGGAAGCAAAAAAATTAGATACGGCTCTACTTTGTAACATTTTAAAAATTGATGCTGCAGATGTGGCTAAGCGAATGAAAAAATGCCACAACTACTCCTCTTACAAAGCCAGTGTTTTTATGAAACAAATCTCTACAGAAACTTATGCCACCCTCTCTGAAAAGATGTTTAAGCTACCTGGCTTCTATGTACAATCCAGAACATTAAGAAGGTACCCTCAAAAAATTGGAGCCCATTTATTGGGTTATGTTGGAGAAGTAAATGAACGAACTATTCGAAAAAACGAATATTATAAAGAAGGAGATTATATTGGAATTACCGGAGTTGAAAAAGCATACGAAGAACAAATTCGAGGAGAAAAAGGCATGCAACTCCTACTAAAAGATGTACACAATAATATCAAAGGAAGTTTTCAAAATGGGAAATTTGATATTCCAACAGTAAAAGGAAAAAACATCACTACCACTATTGATGCACAACTACAAGCTTATGGAGAATCTCTGATGCAGGGTAAACGCGGAAGTATCGTGGCTATTGAACCAAGCAGTGGTGAAATATTATGTTTGGTTTCTGCACCTTCCTATGATCCTAATCTTTTAGTTGGCCGTAAGCGCACGCCCAACTATATTCTTTTAGATGAAGACAGTATCAATAAACCACTATACAATAGAGCCGCATTGGCACAATACCCTCCAGGATCTACCTTTAAGTTAGTTAATGCGCTGATTGGATTGCAAGAAAAAACCATCTATGGAGGTAGTAAATACAAATGTCTAGATGGTTTTCATTTTGGAGTAGAAAACAGGAAAATGGGTTGTCATAAGCATCGCTCCCCTCTCAATCTTAAAGAAGCTATAGCAGCTTCTTGCAATGCTTATTTCTGCCATGTATACAAAGGTATTATTGAAAAGTATCCAAATGTATACGAAGGGTACGACACTTGGCATAAGTATGTGTCGAGTTTTGGATTAGGGAATTGGCTGAATAATGATTTACCAACTGGTAAAAAAGGATTTTTACCTTCAAGCAATTACTACGATAAAATGTATAGAAAAGGTGGCTGGAAGGCATTAACCAACATTTCCTTAGCAATTGGACAAGATGCTTTATTGAGTACTCCAATCCAAATGGCAAACATGACTGCGGCCATCGCAAATAAAGGATTTTATTACACTCCACATGTTGTTAAAGAGATTGAAGGAGATACTATTCCTTCACGCTTCTTAAAACCCAAGCAGACAATGATAGATGCTGAACATTTTGACTTGGTAATTCGAGGCATGCAAGAAGTAGTAGATGACACAGAGTTAGGAACATCAAATGCTGCTAAGATGGATAGTATTTCTGTTTGTGGAAAAACAGGAACTGCTGAAAATCCTCACGGAGAAGACCACTCTATTTTTATTGCATTTGCTCCAAAAGCAAACCCACAAATTGCCTTAGCAGTTTATGTAGAAAATGGCGGATGGGGTTCTACTTGGGCAGTGCCAATTGGTAGTTTAATGTTAGAAGAGTATCTAACAGATAGTATTAAAAGAGTGGAACTAGAAAAACATATTGTAGAAGGAGTGATTGAATATCCAGAATGAGACTAAAGAAAAACATATTTGACCATGTAGATTGGTGGCTCATCTTAATGTATGTTGTCTTGGTACTTGTTGGCTGGCTAAACATTTATGCTGCCTTGTATCAAGAAGGTTTCGAGCTGTTCGACTTCAGTCAAAAGTATGGTAAGCAATTACAATGGATCATCATCGCTTCTGTAATTGCTATTGTAATTCTCTTTTTCAATTGGCAGTTTTTTGAAGGCTTTGCTTACATCATCTATTTTCTGTCTCTTATACACATCTCCGAGCCCACGAGACGTAGAGGA
>CAXDKI010000025.1:0-7593 GCA_963990215.1 uncultured Flavobacteriales bacterium
TTCCTCTACGTCTCGTGGGCTCGGAGATGTGTATAAGAGACAGATTTTAAAGTGCCGAAAGTATTGAAGAAATAACCAAATTTATATCATGAAAGCATTGAAAGTTTTAATCATAATCTTAGCTGCCTTTTGCGGAATTGCTTTTTTATTACCAAAAGACTTCACTGTTACTAGAGCCATTCAAATCAATGCTTCCATAGTAGATGTTTTTGAACAAGCAAACACCTTGAGTAATTGGGCAAATTGGTCTGCTTGGCACAAAATGGACCCTAATGCAAACTACACCTACTCAACTCCGGATGCAGGAATAGGCGCTTCTTACTCTTTTGATGGAGATCCTGAATTAATAGGAGCTGGAGTATTAACTATTCTTGAATCTACAGCGAATCAAAGCATCCGCACCGAAATAGTCTTTTTGAAAGAAGGAGAAGAAAACGGTAGAGGAAATGGCGAATGGGCTTTCACAGAGAAAAATGGAGTAACGCAAGTAAGTTGGTCGTTCTTGGTCGATATGGGAAACAATCCTGTAGCTCGTTGGATTGGTTTGATGATGGATAGCATGCTAGGACCCCAACTAGAAACAGGCCTTAATAATATGAAGGAATATTTAGAGAACCCTCCTTCAGAAGCAGTGGCTAAAGAACTTTCAACTGACTCTCTTATTATAGAGTGATCACTCCAAAAAAAGCATATAAAAAGTCCGCTTATTGCGGGCTTTTTATATGGATACTTTTTGCTTAGCAATACTCGTTAAAAGCAGCTATTAGGTTGTCTGCAATCATTTGTGCAGGACGCCCTTCAATATGGTGTCTTTCAATAAAGTGTGCTACTTCGCCATCTTTAAACAAAATAATAGATGGAGATGATGGAGGATAAGGCAAAGCATATTCTCTTACTTTGGCTACCGCCTCTTTATCTTGTCCAGCAAAAACCGTTGTTAATTTATTAGGCAATTTACTGTGTTGAGCTGCCGCTTTCGCTGCTGGTCGTGCATTACCTGCTGCACAACCACAAACAGAATTGATCATTACCAATACTGTTCCTTCACCTTTACCTAATATTACATCAACCTCTTCAGCTGTACGTATTTCTTCATAACCTGCGTCTGTTAAGTCAGCACGCATTGGGGTACACATTTCTTCTGGATACATAATCTATTTATTTTGAATACAAAATTACTTCAGTTCACGCTTACTAGCAAAAAAATCAGTCAACAATTGTGCACATTCTTCTGTCATAACCCCTTTCTCACATTCTGTTTTGGGGTGCAACACATTCCCTGCCTTCTTTTGGAAACCCCTTTTTTCGTCAGAAGCACCAAAAACTATTTTTTTAAGCTGTGCCCAATAACTAGCTCCAGCACACATCACACACGGTTCTAATGTTACATACAGTGTACATTCATTCAGATACTTGCCTCCTAAGTAGTCGGCCGCGGCAGTAAAAGCCTGCATCTCGGCATGTGCAGTTACATCATTTAGGCGTTCTGTAAAATTATGCGCCCTTGCTATAATTTGATTATCGCAGACGATTACCGCTCCTACAGGAACCTCATCTAGTTCCAATGCTTTCTGCGCCTCTTTCAGGGCTTCTTTCATATAGTATTCGTCCGATTTGGGTTGTAGCACCATGTTTTATTTTTTACTATGCAATACTAAAAAATTGAAACATCAATAAAAAGGTTCGTAGTATTATTTGGTTTTTTCTTTGTCACGAGCAGTATATTAACACAAACAACATACAATGTTGAAGTGGTTGGAAACATGCAGGTTAACCCATATTTTAATCCTCAATATATTACCATACGGCAAGAAGATATTGTAGAATGGAATTGTATTCAAGGAACACAAAACATTGATGGCCAACAATCACTATACCCTAATAATCCGGAGAGCTTTTTCATATGCTTTAAACGGTCCTTCTTCACCATGGGATTTTAGTCATACATTTAACACCTCTGGTGTGTACGATTACCAATGTTATATGTAAAATCACAATCAAACGCAATTTGGAACCATTACAGTCATTGCTAACCCTACAAACATAAACGAGTATGGTAACTCGATTTTTGCTTTTCCAAAACCTGCAATTACTCAAGTCACAGTAAATCAAGGAGGTGTCAAAAATATTTACAACCAATCAGGGGGTTTATTGATTTCAAGCTGAAAGAAAACAATTGATGTTACACACTTAAAAGCAGGGACATACTTACTGCAAAGCGAAGAACAAACACAAAAATTTATCAAAAAAATAACGCAAAGATTCTTCGGGCTCTTTTTTTACACCATTGCTTGATGGTATTTTGTAATTTTGCAGCTCAATAATTTTCAAGATGTTAAGAACACACAACTGTGGTGCGCTCCGAATGGAGCAATTAGGGAAAAAAGTAACCCTTAGCGGATGGGTTCAACGAACACGCGATTTAGGAGGGATGACCTTTGTTGATTTGCGAGATCGTTACGGCCTTACCCAATTGGCTTTTAACATGGATACAAATTCGGATTTGTGTTCACAAGCACGAAAATTAGGGCGTGAATTTGTGATTCAGATTACAGGAAAAGTAATTGAGCGTGCTAGTAAAAACAGAAATATGCCTACAGGCGATATAGAGATTGAGGTAAGTAGCATAAACATCTTGAATGAAGCTAAACTACCTCCATTTACTATTGAAGACGAAACAGATGGCGGAGATGACTTACGCATGCAATATCGTTACTTAGACATCCGTAGAAATCCGGTGCGTGAGAATTTGATGTTGCGTCACCAAATGTCTACTGAAACAAGAAAATATTTGGACAGTCAAGATTTTGTAGAGGTAGAAACGCCCTACCTCATCAAATCTACTCCCGAAGGAGCGCGTGACTTTATTGTGCCTTCCCGAATGAATGAAGGACAGTTTTATGCACTACCTCAATCGCCACAAACCTTTAAGCAATTGCTAATGGTGGGCGGTATAGATAAATATTACCAAATAGTCAAATGTTTCCGAGATGAGGACTTGCGTGCCGATAGACAGCCTGAGTTTACACAGATAGACTGCGAAATGGCCTTTGTTGAGCAAGAAGATGTCTTAAACACTTTTGAGGGATTAACACGCCACTTACTGAAAGAATTGAAGGGAGTGGAGTTAGAAGAGTTCCCACGCATGACTTATGATGATGCCATGCGTTTGTATGGGTCGGACAAACCAGACATTCGTTTTGAAATGACTTTTGTGGAACTGAATGAGGTAACACAGCAAAAAAACTTTATAGTATTTGATAGGGCTGAGTTGGTAGTGGGTATTTGTGCCAAAGGCTGTGCAGAATACACCAGAAAGCAATTGGACAAACTAACCGATTTTGTGAAGCGACCCCAAATTGGAGCTAACGGATTGATTTACTGTAAATACAATACCGATGGCAGTTTTAAATCTTCAGTAGATAAGTTTTTCTCTCAAGAAGATTTAGCTAAATGGGCAGAGAAAATAGGTGCTAATCCAGGCGACTTGATGCTGATTATGGCTGGAGAAACAAACAAAACACGTAGGCAGTTAAACGAACTCCGTTTGGAACTAGCCGATCAATTAGGTTTAAGAAACCCTGCGGAGTTTGCGCCATTGTGGGTGGTAGATTTCCCATTACTGGAATGGGATGAAGAAACTGAGCGCTACCACGCCATGCACCATCCATTTACTTCGCCTAAACCTCAAGATTTAGATAAGTTAGACACTGACCCAGGAGCTGTACGTGCAAATGCCTACGATTTAGTATTGAATGGTAACGAAATTGGTGGTGGTTCTATCCGTATACATGATAAAGAGTTGCAACGCTTGATGTTCCAACATCTTGGCTTTACAGAAGAGGAAGCGCAAGCACAGTTCGGATTCTTGATGAATGCTTTTGAGTATGGTGCTCCTCCACACGGAGGTATCGCTTTCGGGTTTGATAGATTGTGTTCTTTGTTTGGTGGACAAGAAAGCATCCGTGATTTCATTGCCTTTCCAAAAAATAATTCTGGTAGAGATGTGATGATTGATGCGCCTGCTATAATTAACAATGCACAACTAGATGAACTGAATATTCGATTGAAGTAAAATATAAACTAAACATAAAAACACTTTTTATAGCGTTCCTCTATTTTCTTGTTCTCTTTCAATCGCTTCAAAAAGAGCTTTGAAATTTCCTTTTCCAAATGACTGTGCTCCTTTACGTTGAATTATTTCAAAAAACATGGTTGGCCTGTCCAAAACGGGCTTGGTAAACAACTGTAATAAATATCCTTCATCATCACGGTCAATCAAGATTCCGTGTTGCTTCAATACCTCCACGTCTTCATCAATTTCTCCTACACGTTCCAATAAATCATCGTAGTAACTTTCTGGCACATATAAGAACTCCACTCCTCTATCGCGCATAGCAGAGACAGTAGCTACAATATCATCGGTTGCTACAGCGATGTGTTGCACTCCCGCTCCATTATAAAACTGAATATATTCTTCAATCTGCGATTTTTTCTTTCCGTCAGCTGGCTCGTTAATCGGAAATTTGATGCGCCCGTTTCCGTTACTCATCACCTTACTCATCAAAGCTGTATATTCTGTAGAAATGTCTTTATCATCGAAAGAAATGATTTGGGCAAATCCCATAACCTTGGCGTAAAACTCACACCACTTGTTCATCTCATTCCAATCTACATTCCCTACCATATGGTCAATAAACTTCAATCCAACATGAGTTGGGTTATAATGACTTTCCCACTTTTGGTATCCTGGTAAAAACGCACCATTATATTCTTTACGTTCTACAAAAATGTGAACTGTTTCACCATAAGTATGAATTCCTGAACGAACAACTTTACCATGCTCATCTTCTTCTATTGTTGGCTCCATGTAAGATTTAGCACCACGTTTAGTTGTTTCTTCCCAAGCTTTTGTAGCGTCCTCTACCCATAGTGCTACTACTTTTACCGCATCACCATGCTCGTTAATGTGTGCGTTAAGCACTCCATCTTTCTCAAGTGGTGTTGTTAACACCAAACGAATCTTGTCTTGTTTTAAAACATAAGAAACACGATCTTCCATCCCTGTTTCTAATCCTGCATAAGCCTCACTTTGAAAGCCGAACGCGGTTTTATAAAAGTGTGCCGATTGCTTGGCATTTCCCACATATAACTCTACATAATCCGTTCCTAACAAAGGTAAAAAGTCTTCTGCCTCATCAAATAACTTTCTCAAGCTATACTCCGTATTTTGTAGGTCTTTTAATTTTTTAATTTCTGCTCCCATTATTCATTTATTCTACCCAAGAGGTGTGATACCCTCCTGCGTCAATCGCTAATCCTTCTTTCGTTACCTTCAAAGGTTTAAAAGTGTCTACCATTACAGCCAATTCTTCTGTCACCTTTTCGCCTATACTACGCTCCATGGCTCCTGGATGTGGTCCATGCGGAATCCCTGCTGGATGTAAAGTAATCATTCCTTGTTCAATATGGTTTCGACTCATGAAGTCACCATCTACATAATACAATACCTCGTCTGAATCTATGTTAGAATGATTGTAAGGTGCCGGTATTGCTTCTGGGTGATAATCGTACAATCGAGGACAGAAAGAACAAATTACAAAACCAGCAGCTTCAAATGTTTGATGCACAGGAGGTGGCTGGTGTACACGCCCTGTAATTGGCTCAAAATCATGAATAGAAAAAGCGTATGGATAATTGTATCCATCCCAACCTACTACTCCAAAAGGGTGTGCTCCATAAATGTACTGATGCAACATCCCTTCTTTCTTCACCTTGATTAAAAAATCACCTATTTCATCATGCGTTTCTAACTCTGTTGGCCTTCTTAAATCGCGTTCGCAAAATGGAGAATGCTCTAAAAGCTGTCCAAACCAATTACGATAACGCTTAGGGGTATACATTGGCGAGCTTGACTCTACAATAAACAATCTATTGTTTTCGTCATTGAATTCTATCTGATAGATCATTCCTCTTGGAATCATCAAGTAATCGCCATATCTAAATTGGATATTTCCTAAAAGGGTACGTAGCTTCCCTGAGCCCTTATGAACAAAAATCAGCTCATCACAATCGGCATTTTTATAAAAATACTTGGTAAGCGATTTTTTTGGCGCTGCCAATACAATATGACAATCGCTATTCATAAGCACCGTTATCCTACTTTCTAAAAAGTCATCATTAGGAGGTACTTGAAACCCATTTAACGCATAGGCTTTCATGTTTTTTTCTACTGCTATTTCTGGCGTTACATCTATAGACTCTAACACTTCTTTTATCTGTGTTGGCCGATTACAATGATATAACAAAGAGGACATTCCATCAAAACCGATTGTTCCGAATAGCTCCTCATAGTAATAACCTCCATCTGGTTTCTTAAAAACCGTATGGCGCTTGTGCGGTATCTTTCCTAACTGATGATAAAACGGCATAGTTTAGTTTTTTACAAATCTACGAATTGTATGTGTCTTTAAAAGCATTGCGCAAATCTACCTTTTGGTGACTATGAAAACGCTTTTTATTTTCTATTCCTTGACGCAACTTTTTTTGATCTTCTTTAGGAAGCTTTGCTATATCTAAGCACTTAGGAGTGCAGCATTTTTGATGTGCTTCTTGACATGCTTCGCACTGAATAAATAGTAAGTTGCAATTTACATTTTTACAATTTACATGCGTATCAGATGGTGCTCCACATTGATGGCAAGCACTGATAACTTCAGTAGAAATGCGTTCTGCTAATCGCTCGTCAAACACAAAGTTTTTCCCTTTAAACTTATTCATCAACTCTTTATTATCCTCTAATTGCCTAGCGTAGTCTATAATACCTCCATGTAATTGATTTACATCTTCAAAACCGTGATGTTTTAAATAAGCTGAAGTTTTTTCGCAACGGATTCCTCCGGTACAATACAGCAATACTTTTTTTCCTTCTTTGCCCTCTAGCATTTCTTTTACTTCAGGCAATTCCTCCTTAAAAGTTTCAGACTGCGGACAAATGGCTCCCTCAAAATGACCAATTTCACTTTCGTAATGATTACGCATATCCACAATAACAGCACCTTCCTCCATTGCTTTATTCCATTCTTCTGCTGATAGGTGTTTCCCTACATTTGTTACATCGTATTCATCAATCGTAAGTCCATCTGCTACAATCTGCTCTCTTACTTTAATCGTGAGCTTGAAAAATGATTTGCCATCATCTTCTACAGCTATTTTAAAAGGAATATTTTTAAATTCTTTTCGGCCATGAACCTTCACAACAAACTTTTCCCACAAATACTCTGGAACACTCAGCTGCGCATTGATTCCTTCTTGTGCCACATAAATTCTGCCAAAAACCTGTAGTTTTTTCCACTCTTGAAAAAGCACATCACGCAAAGCAGAAGGATCTTCTATGATTACATAATTATAAAAAGAAACCGTAACACGCTTAAAATCTTCAGCATATAATCGTTTCAAGGCTTCTTCCTTGCTCAACTTATTCAGCAAATTTTTCTTACTTGCATTTGGATCCATTGAAAGATAAATTTGGGATTGTAAAGTTACAAACTGTCTCTTATACACATCTCCGAGCCCACGAGACGTAGAGGAATC
>CAXDKI010000026.1:0-7455 GCA_963990215.1 uncultured Flavobacteriales bacterium
GAGATTCCTCTACGTCTCGTGGGCTCGGAGATGTGTATAAGAGACAGATACACAGTAGCAAAAATTGCGCCTATCAAACCAAATAATAACAAACCCTTAAACTTAGAAAAACGATTCACTTCCAATGGTAAACGAGGGGAATCAATAACATTTATCAAAGGTTTTTGATTAAGTAAAGTCACTTTAGAAATCTCTAAATTTTTAATGATTTCACCATACATCACATTCAAAATTTCCACTTCTCGTTTTAAGCGCAACTCCTCCAAAAGGCCTTCTGCTCGCATCACTCCAAAATTAGAATCTTTATGGCGTGCATAAGAAAACTCAGCTATTTTTAGCTCATTCAATACAGAATCCGCCCTATTTTGAATAAAATCTAGGCTATGACGAGCCTTGGCAGTTTGCGTGTGTGTATAATACTCTTTAACCTCAGCAACCAATTCTTCCACTAAAAGCTTTGAGAATAATTCATTTTTAGACTGACAACTAACAGAAATAATACTAGACTCATCACTCACCTTTACCTTTAAATTAAATCCGATAAGATTTCTCCATGCTAATGCTAAAACACTATCCTGCAATAGTGTAAAACGATTTCTATCATCATGATAAACTAGTGTTTTAATATCAGGAACTTTTTCTGACCACTGTTCTCGATAATTATTAAAGTCGATATGATAATTGATAAGTAAATCCTTTTTTCCATCGATATAAACCTCCGAAAGAAGGGCTTCCTCTACCACTCTCCTTGAAGTTAGTAATTCCAGCATATTACCTTCACTGAAGGTTGCAGATGATACTCCAGCTAAATCAAATCCAAACTGAGAAGCTAAATTGGAATATCTGCCAAGTGTTCCGCCGTCCTTACTGTTGTCCTCTATGACAAAATTCAATTCTGCTTTATAGATGACTTGTTTTTTTATTGCATACAAAACACCTAAAACAGCGAACAATGAAGTAATAATGAAAACAAACTTCCACCTAGAAAGAAGCTTATTCTTTAATTCTTGCACTTTAAGAATGACATGCTTCAAGCGGATTTCGTCATTATAAAAATTGTTAGAATCTTGCATTATTGTCTAGATAAATAAAGAATGTATAAAGAGGTTATAGCAGAAATTTTAGTAATTGTGCTTTCTAACACTTTAGTCCAATCCACCGGATCTGGCTTTTGACGCTCAATTTTAATATCCTGTATCACTTTAATCGTTGCCCCTGGCTCTACTTTTGGATATAATACAAACAATCCTAAATCCGTTGCTTTCTTAACCTTTCCAGAAGTATATACTACATAAGTGTCTTCTTTCACATTATGTTTTGCGAATCCTCCTGCAAAATTATTCACATAATAATTAGCGCGTGCTCCATCAAAATAAGGAACACTGATTGCATTATCTGACAATTGCTCTAACGCACCTGTAATAGTTACTACATCATTAGTAATTGGGATAGTGATACTATCTCTATCTTGAAGCACTATATTATATTCGGATTTAGGGCGTTTCACGGCTTTTCCTAAATGAAGATAAACCGGATTATACAAATCTGTATACTCTTTATCTTGTAACATTACACTTTCTTTTTCTTCATTTGTTGGTAAGATTTGCACAAACTGTCCATTGGAGAAAAATCCATTTATAATTTCTTCATCATCTTCGTATAAATCAATCATGTTATTTATCTCCTTCTCTACTGTCATCCAACGATACATTTGTGCTGAGTTAGCATCAGCATGTGACTTTAACCCTCCTGCTCTTTTGATTAAGTCAGCTACCGTTTCATCTCTAGATAGTAATGTATATATTCCTGGAAACTTAACCTCTCCGATCAATTTTACCGTTCTCACTTCTTCGAAATCTGGATTCAAGCGAACACTAACCTGATCGTAGGGTTCCAACTCATATGTTAATGCATTTTCGGACAGCTGTCCATCTTTGGCAATTGGATATGCTTGAATAATTGCTCTTTTGGGCGACAATTGATTCTTGGCCGCGTCATAATCTACAACTCTAGATATTTCCACTTTACCACCTGCTGATTCTTGAACCATTCCTCCTGCTAATAAAAGCGCATCTCCTAAAGTTACTCCCTCGCCATAATGAAATTTTCCTACTGATCGAACACCTCCGTTTACATTAATCTGAAACTCGTCCATAAAATCTCTTTGAGACAAAATGTAAAGCTCATCATATTCTTGAAGAGTAATGTTAGATGCAGAAGTAGCATTTGCAATAATTTTAGCAATATCTAACACAATATACTCTTTAGTAAAATCTGACTTTGTACGCACTAAGTACGCCTTTTCTACATAAGTTTCTTCTGTTAAAGAGTTAGATTTAAGCATCATATCATAAACCGTTTCTCCTTGTACAAATTCATAATCTCCAGACACACCTGTTGAAGCATGCACTTTTACCACATTAGATGGAATTCCCAAAATAGAGTTCACTACAATTTCATCTCCGCTTTTTAATTGTAAATTTCGACTAGCTGTAGCATCAACCGTTAATGTTTTGATATTATTTTCATTAATTCGATGCACCGCTATTCCGTTGCGATACGCTTTTGCTGTAAAACCTCCTGCATATCGAATCATGTCTGCAACAACATCTCCTGTTTTTGCTTCATAAGTATACGGCCTATTAACAGCCCCCTTTACCTCAACAATTCTTTCAGCTGGAGCTACATATAGGTAATCGTTATTTTGCATAAACAAATCTTGCGAAGCTGTTGGGTCAAACAAAAATGCATACACATCTAAAGAATCAACTGTTTTACCATTTCTTCTTAAATAGATATTACGTACCGATCCTATTTGACTAGGGCCTCCTGCCGCTATTAAAGCATTAAAAGCAGTATTCGTTGCTGCAATAGTGTATGAGCCTGGATTAAATACCTCTCCTACAATGTTTACTGTAATCACTCTGGAGTAATTCAATGTTACATCTAATTGAGAACGATTTAAATCGTAGTAATTACCCATTCTATTTTTTATGAGTGACTTCGCTGTTTTGAAGTTCTTACCACCAACATAAATTCTTCCTGCCCTAGAAGTAGAAACATATCCTTTTTCATTTACCACTACGCTTTCACTATAATCAGCCATCCCCCAGATAGAAATAGTCAACTCATCACCTTCTCCTAGTAAATAATTTTCTGGAGCCTGCGCATCAAACGCTCTATTGAAAAAATTTAAGTCGTTATTCCTAAACACATCATGTCCAAAAATTTTACCAATAGGATATTGAATAGAATCATTAAAGAAAGCAGTATCACCCATAGCTTTATATAAAGCACCTGCTCGATTATTTTTCAAATCAAAAGCTGAAGAATCTATAGCATTTGGATTGTACTTTCCATTTTGATATTTAAAATCCATTGCTTCCTGTATTTCCGCTTCTGACAAACCCATCTGACGAAGCACTTGTTCGCTAGGAACATCACTAGGGTTTATATTAGATGCATTGAGATTGGAAGGCGTAAAACGCAACGCATCGCTCTGAGCTATAACATTACTGCAAAGTAATGCTGTCAAAGCAAAAAAGACAATCTTTTTCATGTAGAATATGATTCGATTAATGTTTCGAATATACGCAAATTGCGTAAATCGGAATTATTTTAATATAGAACGTGAGATTATGATGCGCTGAATTTCAGATGTCCCTTCGTAAATCTGAGTAATCTTAGCATCACGCATCAAACGCTCTACATGGTATTCTTTTACAAAGCCATAACCCCCATGAATTTGCACTGCCTCTGTTGTTGTTTTCATGGCAGTTTCTGAAGCAAATACTTTAGCCATTGCACTTTCTTTATCATAGTTTAGGGCATTATCTTTCAACCATGCTGCTCGAAAACAAAGTAATCTTGCAGCATCTATTTCCGTTGCCATATCTGCCAACTTGAAACTAATCGCTTGATGCTCTGAAATAGACTTACCGAAAGCTTTACGCTCTTTCGAATATTTTAAAGCTAACTCGTAAGCTCCAGAAGCAATTCCTAATGCTTGAGAAGCGATACCTATACGACCTCCTGATAAAGTTTTCATAGCAAATTTAAAACCAAATCCATCTTCACCAATTCTATTTTCTTTCGGCACCTTCACATCTGTAAACATTAAAGAATGTGTATCAGAACCACGAATACCTAGCTTGTTTTCTTTTGGACCAATCTGAACTCCCTTCATTTCTTTCTCTACAATCAAAGCATTGATTCCTCTATGACCTTTATCTACATCTGTTTGTGCAATAACTAAATAAACAGAAGCTGTCCCTCCATTTGTAATCCAGTTTTTTGTCCCATTTAACAGGTAATGGTCATCCATGTCTATTGCAGTAGTTTTTTGTGAAGTAGCATCACTTCCAGCTTCTGGTTCAGACAAACAGAATGCTCCAATAATTTCTCCCGAAGCTAATGGCTTCAAGTACTTTTCTTTTTGTTCTTCCGTTCCGAAAGTCTCCAGACCCCAGCAAACCAAAGAATTATTTACAGACATTGCAACCGAAGTAGAAGCGTCTACTTTAGAAATTTCTTCCATTGCTAACACATAAGAAGTCGTATCCATTCCAGCTCCTCCGTATTTTGGATCAACCATCATACCTAAAAAACCTAGTTCTCCTAGCTTTTTGATTTGTTCGCTAGGAAAAGTTTGTGTTTCATCACGTTCAATTACACCTGGCAATAATTCTGTCTGCGCAAAATCTCTTGCCGCATCTCTAATCATCTTATGCTCTTCCGTCAATGTAAATTTCATCTTCTTTTAATTGTTTTGTACTTATTTTTTAAGTAATACAAAAATAGGGTTTTTCGCTTACTTTTGAAGCATGATAAAAAAGGAAGAAAAATATCATGCAATTGGACTAATGTCAGGTACTTCTTTGGATGGCCTAGACATTGCTTATGTTGAGTTTAAACTAGACGAAAAATGGCAGTTTGAACTTGGTATATGTGAGACGATTCCCTACACTGAAGAATGGATAGTTCAGTTATCTGATTTACATGAGGAGTCTAACATGAAAATCCAACAAAAAGATATCAAATACGGACTGTATCTTGGAAATTTAGCTCAAAAATTTATCCAAACAAATAAGCTCAAAGTGAATTTTATCTGCTCACACGGGCACACAATTTTCCATCAACCAGAGAACAACTACACGTTACAAATTGGCGATGGACAATCTATTGCGAATCAATCTCTAGAAACTGTCATTTGTGATTTTCGTTCTTTAGACGTCTCTCTTGGAGGGCAGGGGGCTCCTTTAGTTCCAATTGGCGACCACTTGCTTTTTGAAGATTATAATTACTGCCTAAACCTGGGTGGATTCAGCAATGTATCTTACCAAATAAATAGTATCCGAAAAGCGTACGACATTTGTCCTGTCAACATTATCCTTAATGATTTAGCACAGCAAATAGGACATACTTATGATAAAAACGGAGCGATTGCGCAAACAGGAAATAGGATTGACTCACTATTTACTCAGCTCAACCAACTACCATACTATGAAGTAAAAGGTCCTAAATCTTTAGCAAAAGAATGGGTAGAACAATACATTCAACCCCTACTCAAGCAACATGCAAATATCCCAGATTTACTGCACACTTTCACAGAACATGCTGCTTTTCAAATGGGGAAAAATCTTCAATATGGAAGTTGCCTTGTCACAGGAGGAGGCGCATTTAACAGTTACCTTATAGAAAGACTGAAGCGTTACACAAAAACTGAGATACATTTACCTAACAAAAAAATTATTGAGTATAAAGAAGCGCTCATTTTTGCGTTTTTAGGTGTTCTTCGCTACCGAAATGAAGTGAATTGTTTAAGCTCTGTAACAGGTGCAAAATCGGATTGTTCAGGAGGAGTCATTTTTACTCCATAATGACTACTTTTGCAACAAATTAAAAATCACTGATGAAGGAATTACTAAGCAAATATGAGCATAAACAACCAGAAGTTGTTTTTGAATGGAAAGATGCTGAAACAGAAGCAGAAGGCTGGGTAGTTATCAACTCATTAAGGGGGGGGGCCGCAGGAGGAGGAACTCGTATGCGTATTGGTTTAAACAAACACGAAGTAGATTCTTTAGCTAAAACCATGGAGGTTAAATTTACTGTTGCTGGACCTGCTATCGGAGGCGCAAAATCAGGAATCAATTTTGATCCAAATGACCCTAGAAAAGAAGGTGTTTTAAAGCGTTGGTATGCTGCGATAAAACCTATATTAAAAAACTACTACGGAACAGGTGGTGACTTAAATGTGGATGAAATTCATGAGGTAATTCCAATGACGGCTGCGTTAGGAATCGAGCATCCACAAGAAGGTGTTTTTAATGGACACTTCAAACCAACCGATGAAGAAAAAGCTAAAATCATAAAGCAATTACAAGAGGGGGTTTTACTTCATGTAAAAGACGAAAGCTTAACTCCATGTACAGAACGCAATTTCACGGTAGCTGACATGATTACTGGGTACGGTGTTTCGCAAGCAGTTAACCACTACTATGACATCTATGGAGGGAGTATTAAAGATAAAAGAGTTATTATTCAAGGATGGGGTAATGTAGGCGCTGCTGCCGCTTACTATCAAGCACAGGCAGGCGCTAAAATTATCGGTATTATCGATAGAGTTGGTGGCCTTATAAATACTGAAGGATTTTCTTTTGAAGAAATAAAAGCATTGTTCTTAAAGAAGGATGGGAACTTCTTAAACGCTGACAACATTTTATCATTTGAAGAAGTGAACGAACAGATTTGGAATGTTGGTGCGGAAGTATTTATTCCTGCAGCAGCTTCTCGATTAGTGACTCAAGCACAAGTAGACAGCATGATTACTGGCGGACTAGAAGTTATTTCTTGTGGCGCCAATGTGCCTTTTGCAGATCCTGAAATTTTCTTTGGAGCAACTGGAGAATACACAGATGAAAAAGTAAGTGTATTACCAGACTTTATCGCTAACTGCGGAATGGCTCGAGTATTTGCTTACTTGATGCAAACCAATATTGAAATGACAGACTCAGCTATTTTTGCAGACACATCTACAACTATTCGAGAGGCTTTGAAAAAATCGCATGCTGCTAACAATAGCAAAACAAACATTGCCAAAACGGCATTTGAAATCGCACTGAATCAATTGATATAATTATGGACTTACAAACACTACTTAAACAAGTTTATTTCGGAAATACAATAGAAGATTATGCCTGGTTTTTTGGAATGTTGTTGTTGGGGCTGCTTTTTAAAAAGTTAATCTCTAAATATTTCAGCCATCTACTTTATCGTTTAGTAAGAAAAAATTCAAGTGTAAGTGTCGAACAGTTTGATGCATTACTCTCAAAGCCAATTGGATTATGCGTGATGCTATCAATTATTTTCATAGGTTCTTCGCACATAGAATTCCCTTCTGCTTGGGAACTTGCTAGTAAAGAAGAATTTGGCCTAAAAATGATATTAAGCAAA
>CAXDKI010000027.1:0-7425 GCA_963990215.1 uncultured Flavobacteriales bacterium
AACTGTAAGCTGTAATGTGGGTTGATGATGGTGACCGGGTCATTGCTTTGTGCAAATAAGCTATTCATGCACAAGTAAATAAGTGTAAATACGCTTTTCTTCATTTGAAAATTCCTCGGGGCTAAAGTAATAAATCCTCCAGTGCTTAACGATAAAAATGTGAATTATTGGCTATATTTGAGCCGCATCCAACAAGTACTATGAAAACAATTTTAATAACAGGAGGGGCGGGTTTTATTGGCTCGCATGTGGTTCGATTGTTCGTGAATAAATATCCAGAATATCTAATTGTGAACTTGGATAAGTTGACCTATGCTGGTAATTTGGAAAATTTAAAGGATATAGAAAATGCTCCAAACTACATTTTTGAAAAAGGGGATATTGTAGATGAAGTATATATCAGTCAGCTTTTTGATAAATACCAATTTGATGGGGTAGTGCACCTTGCTGCAGAATCTCATGTAGATCGTTCCATCACCAATCCAATGGAGTTTATCATGACCAATGTGGTAGGGACCGTAAACTTGTTAAATGCGGCTCGCCACCTTTGGAAAGGAAAGGAAAAAGGAAAACTATTTTACCATGTTTCTACCGATGAGGTGTATGGTTCCTTAGGGGAATCAGGCTTCTTTTTAGAAGACACACCTTACGATCCTCAATCGCCCTATTCATCTTCTAAAGCAAGTTCCGATCACTTTGTGCGTGCTTACGGAAATACTTACGGTTTACCATTCGTGATTTCAAACTGCTCTAACAACTATGGGGAAAATCAGTTCCCAGAAAAGTTGTTACCGCTATTCATAAATAATATTCGTCATAACAAAGCATTGCCGGTTTATGGCGATGGATTGTTTACACGCGACTGGCTGTATGTAGTGGATCATGCCAGAGCAATAGACCTGATTTATCACGAAGGAAAACAAGGAGATACTTACAACATTGGTGGCTTTAATGAGTGGACAAATATTAACCTTGTGAAACTGCTTTGTAAAGTTATGGATGAGAAGCTATTAATGGAAGAAGGTTCAGCCGAAAAACTAATTACTTATGTAAAAGACCGCCCAGGGCACGATAAGCGCTATGCTATTGATGCAGGTAAAATTAATAAAGAATTGGGTTGGGAGCCTTCTTTACAATTTGAGGAAGGATTACGCAAAACAGTAGATTGGTATTTGAGCAATCAAGAGTGGTTGGATAGTGTGACTTCCGGTGAATATCAAAACTATTACAAAGATCAATATAGCTAATGGTAAATTGGTTTAAAAAGTGGTTCGAAAAGCCGTTGGATCCTATCGGATTCGACTGCTTAAAAACCGATATGCATTCGCACATCATTCCTGCTATTGATGATGGAGCAACTAGTTTAGAAGATTCCATCAATATGATAAAATATCTACACGAATTGGGCTATCAGAAAATCATCACTACACCGCATGTAATGATTGATTTTTACAAAAACACTCCTGAAACTATTTTGGGCGGACTGGAACAGGTTCGTGCTGAATTGCAAAAACAAAACATTAGTGTTCAGCTAGAAGCTGCTGCTGAATACTATTTGGATTACGAATTTGAGGAGAAGATAAAAGCGGGTAACCTACTCACTTTTAGTGATAACTATATTTTGGTGGAAACTTCTTTCACGCAAGCTCCACCTAACTTTAAAGAGTTGATTTTTCAATTACAAGTAGCAGGATATAAAGTTGTCTTAGCACATCCGGAGCGCTATCCATTTATGAGTATAGAAGACTATGAAGATTTGCAAGGTCGCTCGGTGTTTATGCAGTTAAACCTTCTTTCTTTAATTGGTCATTATGGCGTAGATGTGCAAAACAAAGCTAATAAGATGATTGAGCAAGGGCTTATCAGTTTTGTTGGGACAGATTGCCATCATATGGGGCATGCTGCTACATACGCAAAATGCCAGACGACAAGAGCCTGGCATCAGTTAGTGGGGAGCGGAAAGCTCCTCAATAATACTTTATAGTGCAGCACTTTCTGTTGGGAAAGCACGATCTACTTTTTTGAATAATCCTTGCAATACTTTTCCAGGACCTACCTCTGTTACAGAAGAGGCTCCATCCGAAATCATAGCTTGCATCGATTGTGTCCAACGAACAGAAGCGGTTAGCTGTTTCACTAAATTTTCTTTAATTTCTTCTGGGTTGCTCACTGCACTTGCTGTTACATTTTGGTAAACAGGGCACAATCCTTCACTGAACGGAGTGTTGTTGATAGCTGTTTCCAACTCAACTCGAGCAGGCTCCATTAAAGGAGAGTGGAAAGCACCACCTACAGGAAGTGGTAAAGCTCTGCGCGCACCAGTTTCTGTTAGTTTCTCACAAGCTTCAGCAATCGCTTCATTACTTCCTGAAATAACCAATTGACCAGGGCAGTTATAATTAGCTGCTACTACAATTCCATCAATACTTGCGCAAACTTGCTCTACCACTACGTCTTCTAAACCTAAGATAGCAGCCATGGTAGAAGGGTTCGCTTCACATGCTTTTTGCATAGCTATTGCTCGTTGAGAAACAAGTTTTAATCCGTCTTCAAAAGTTAAGTAGCTCGCTGCTACTAAAGCAGAAAATTCTCCTAAAGAGTGTCCTGCTACCATTTTCGGTTGAAAATTGTCACCTAACACTTTGGCTAAAATGACCGAATGCAGGAAAATGGCTGGTTGTGTTACTTTGGTTTCTTTTAATTCCTCTGCTCTTCCTTCAAACATGATATCTGTAATGTTGAATCCAAGTATTTTGTTGGCTTTTTCAAAAAGTTCTTTAGCAAGTTCAGATCCTTCGTAAAGGTCTTTTCCCATGCCTGAAAATTGCGCCCCTTGTCCAGGGAAAACATATGCTTTCATAGATATATGTTGTTGCTAGTTTTTAGTTACTATTTGTTAGCTTAAAATAATTTAACAGAAATCAAGTTCATAAATTTCGCTCTTGTTTTTTCGCTTTCTATATACTTATCTTTTAAGCTGTCAATAATTTTTGAATCGTAAACTTCCTCTTTTTTATACATTACCGTAGTATTCTACAAAGTTGTTTTCTGTCTCTTGTAATTTTACACAGTACAATATACCCCCCATCTCTTCAATACCTGCTTCCAATTGTTCCCAAATAGCGATAGCAAGCACTTCTGTAGAAGCCATTTTACCGGCCATAAAATCTACATCTAGGTTGATGTTTTTATGGTCTAGTTTTTGAATAACTTTTTTGTCTATCAGTTGGCTTAATTGTTTCAGGTTGATCACGAAGCCTGTTGTTGCATCTACTTCTTCTTTTACTGTTACAAACAGTTCAAAATTATGGCCGTGCCAGTTTGGATTAGAACATTTTCCAAAAACCTCTAGGTTCTTTTGGTCACTCCAGTTTTTGTTTCGCAACATGTGTGCGGCACAAAAGCGTTCTCTTCTGGTAATATGAATCATCTTCAAAATACTAATTACAAGGGTGTAAATATACACATTTCTCTAGCTGAGATTTATATCTTTGCTTCATGAATGTCTTGATAGTATCGGCAACAGCGCAAGAAGTGCAAACAGATTACCCGCATTTGGTGACAGGAGTGGGTATGGTAGCAACAGCTATCGCAGTGAGTAAAGCGCTTTCCGAAAAGCATTACGATTTAGTGGTGAATGCAGGGGTTGCGGGTTCTTTTAACCGTTCCATTCCTATAGGAAGTGTGGTAGAGGTCGTGCAAGATCAGTTATCGGAAATAGGTGCGCAAGACGGTAGTCAGTTTTTAAGTCCAAGAGAAATGGGTTTAGATGCTACTATAACTGTGAAAATGCCTAAACAAACTAAATTACCTGCAGTAAGTGGAATTACAGTTAATACTGTACATGGTGATGATAAAGCCATTTCTCAAATCGTTCATCGATTAAATCCACAAGTAGAAAGCATGGAAGGAGCAGCTTGTATGTTGGCTTGTCAAAATGCAGGAGTGCCTTGTGTGCAGCTTAGAGCCATTTCTAATTATGTGGAAAAACGTAACAAATCCAATTGGGATATTCCTTTAGCTATTCAAAATTTGAATCAAGAACTTTCTAATTATTTAGTTAAATTATGAAGCTTACACTAGGTTTTTCCTCTTGTCCGAATGACACCTTTATGTTTGATGCTTTGGTGCATGCTAAAGTAGATACGGAAGGTTTGGAGTTTGAGGTAGTGATAGAAGATGTGGAAGCTTTAAACGAACTCGCTTTGCAACAGAGTTTGGATGTAACGAAGTTGAGTTTCCATGCCTTTTTATATTGTGTGCATGATTATATTTTACTAAATAGTGGCTCTGCTTTGGGAAGAAATTGCGGCCCGTTATTGATACAGCAACAAGGAAAATCTGCGCTTACTTCCGATTCTAAAATAGCTATTCCAGGAAAAAATACGACTGCTAATTTATTATTGAATATTGCTTTTCCGTATTTGCAGAATAAGTTAGAAATGCTGTTTTCTGATATAGAACAAGCAGTGATTGATGGTGAAGTTGATGCAGGACTTATCATACATGAAAATCGTTTCACATTCCAAGAAAAAGGCTTAGAAAAAATTCAAGATTTAGGTGAGTTTTGGGAGGGAAAAACTGCTCTTCCTATTCCGCTTGGTGGTATTGTAATAAAACGAGATTTACCTTTAGAGCTACAAAAAAAAGTGCAAAGAGTATTGAAGCGTTCAGTACAATATGCTTTTGACCATCCAAAAAGTGCGAGAGAATATATCCGTTTTTATGCGCAAGAAATGGACGAGCAAGTGATGTATGAACACATCAAACTTTATGTGAATGATTTTTCTTTGGATTTAGGTGTAGAAGGGAAGAAGGCAGTAGAAGAAATATTTAAGCTTAGTGGAATACAAACGAATGATATCTTTGTGGCATGATAGTAGTGACAGGAGCAGCAGGATTTATTGCTAGTTTTTTTGTTCAAAAACTGAACAAAGAAGGTTATAAAGATGTAGTGTTGGTAGATGACTTTTCTATAGCATCCAAAAAAGCTAATTGGGAGCATTTAACTTACAGCCACAAGATAGATAGGGGGCAATTCTTTTCTTGGTTAGAAGAATATGAAAAGCAAATTCAATTTGTTTTTCACCTAGGAGCAAGAACCGATACTACTGAATTTGATACTGCTGTTTTAGATGAGTTGAACCTGAACTATAGTCGACAGCTTTGGCGCTTGTGTGTAAAATACGGACTGCCATTAGTGTATGCTTCTTCGGCAGCCACATATGGAATGGGTGAACATGGTTATGAGGATAAGCATGAAGTGGTTAAAAAGCTAAACCCACTTAGTCCTTATGGCGTTTCTAAAAATGAATTTGATAAATGGGTTCTTTCGGAAGACAAGCAACCTTATTTTTGGGCAGGATTGAAATTCTTCAATGTCTATGGTCCGAACGAAAACCATAAAGAGCGTATGGCCTCTGTGGTATGGCATACTTTTAATCAAGTAAGCGAAACAGGAGCTGTGAAACTTTTCCGCTCGCATCATGAGGATTACAAAGATGGAGAGCAATTGCGCGACTTCATTTATGTGAAAGATGTGGCTGAGGTATTGTATTTCTTCATGCATCATCGCAAGGATAGCGGTTTGTATAATTTAGGAACAGGGCAAGCGCGCACTTTCATAGATTTAGCCACTGCTACTTTTAGCGCTATGGGTAAAGAGTATAATATCTCTTTTGTTGATACACCGTCAGATATTCGAGAAAAATACCAATACTTTACCGAAGCCAATATGGATAAACTTCGTGCTATCGGTTTTGATGCTGAATTCACTTCTTTAGAAGATGGAGTGAAGGATTATGTGCAGGGGTGTTTGATGAAGGATTAAAGTTCTTCTTTCAGTTCTGCTAAGAATTGGCGAATATCCTTCAGGCGATTAACAATCTCGATGTTATTAATGGTATCCTCTTTGTTTTCTTTAAGTTTCTTTTTAGCACCTTCCAAAGTGTAACCTCTTTCTTTCACTAAGTGGTAAATAATTTTAAGGTTATCTAAATCTTTAGGTGTAAACATGCGGTTGCCTTTTTTATTCTTTTTGGGTTTTAGGATATCAAACTCTTTTTCCCAAAAACGAAGTAATGATACATTTACCTCAAACATATCTGCCACTTCTCCAATGGAGTAATATAGCTTTTCAATGGGTTTATCCTTGTAAGGCATTAGTCGAATGATTGATTTTCTTGTGCAGCTAACTCCAACATACGATCAAACTCTTCTGGAGTAAGGTCGTTATGAAAGTAATAGGCTGGATTTACTTTTCTACCATCTTTATGTACTTCGTAATGCAGGTGTGGTGCAGTTGATTTTCCAGAGTTTCCTACATAACCTATTAAATCGCCACGCTTTATTTTTTGTCCTCTTCGAACCGTGTATTTTTGCATATGAGCATACAAGGATTCGTAGCCGTAACCATGGTCAATAACAATGTGGTTGCCAAATCCTCTTCTACTTTTTTTGGTTTTTTTAACGCTTCCGTTTCCGGTAGCGTAAATAGGTGTTCCTTGTGGTGCCGAGAAATCTACACCGTAGTGGAACTTTGGTTTTTTGTAGTAAGGGTCAATTCTTCTTCCATAACCTGAAGAAAGGCGTTTTAATTCTTTGTTAGTTACGGGTTGAATGGCCGGAATGGAAGCCAGCATATCCGATTTTTTGGTTGCCATTTCAATCACTTCATCAAACGACTTGGATTGTATGTATAGCTGTTTGGATATTTGGTCTAGTTTTTGAGCATTAGAAATAATCAATTCCGAATTATTGTAACCTTCTAGTTTTTCATATCTGTTAACACCACCAATTCCCGCTTTACGAATGCTGCTAGGGATAGGTTCTGCTTCAAAAATAACACGGTAAATATTGTCATCACGATCTTGTACATTGTCTAAAACAGCAGAAACTTGCGATAGTTTTTCGTTCATCAACTCGTACTGTAAGGTCATATTGTCGATTTCTCGAATCAGTATTTTTTCCTTTGGACTAGCAAAGAAATTGAAGAATACAATGAGCATTATAGCCCCGAAAAAGGCACTAGCAGAAAGGAATACGAATGTGTTTTTTATTCGCTTTTTCCACGAGCGCTCAATCTTCTTGTACGAAAGGGTCTTTGTGTCGTAGTAATA
This sequence comes from uncultured Flavobacteriales bacterium, assembly GCA_963990215.1. Taxonomy (GTDB): domain Bacteria; phylum Bacteroidota; class Bacteroidia; order Flavobacteriales; family UBA7312; genus UBA7312. Next base: position 7,119 of record CAXDKI010000027.1, read on the forward strand.
TTTGACCTTCTTCATTCGGTATATTTGGCTAAATTTGTTGCAAAATTAAGTATTTCAACTCACATACGCTTTGCTAAGCGAAAGAATGCTAACAGGCTTTTGTGAATTGAGTAATAAATTAACCGAATGAATTCCAGAGATATACGCGCTAAGTTTTTGCAATTTTTTGAGGAGAAAGGGCACCAAATAGTGTCTTCATCACCAATGGTTATCAAAAACGACCCTACCTTAATGTTTACCAATGCATGCTGAATAATTTTACCACCTAGACGACCCTAAAAAAAGAAAAACATGGGCATTGTAGAAA
>CAXDKI010000028.1:0-7390 GCA_963990215.1 uncultured Flavobacteriales bacterium
ACAAGGAGTATCGTCGGCAGCGTCAGATGTGTATAAGAGACAGGTATATTGTATTAGTTTCTATAGTAAGAGACGCTTTAGAAGCAAGTTAAAGCTCTGTTTTCAGATCTTCTAATCGAATCCCTCTAGATCCTTTTAGTAAAATAGTGCTGTCTGTAATTGGATTGGATTGAATCCATTTTTTTAGCTCATTTGTGTTAGTGAATGATGAAAAAGAGTCTGTTGTTTTCTGAAATTCTTCTCCTACTAAAAAAACACTTTGAAGGTTTGTTGTCTTTAAAAGTTCAACAATCTCCTGATGTTCATGTAATGAGTCATCTCCTAATTCTAACATGTCTCCTAAGATAGCGGCTTTATTTGTAGTGCTCATTTGCTGTAGTGACTCTATAGCAACACGCATGCTGCTCGGATTGGCATTGTAGGCATCTAAAATAAGAGTGTTCCCTTTGTTCGATTTTTCTACTTGAGACCTATTGTTAGTAGGTGTGTAGCTTTCAATAGCTTTTTTACAATTACTGATGGTTATACCAAAATACTTTCCAATACAGCAGGCTGCAGCAAGGTTCGGGTAATTATAAGAACCAATTAGTTGTGTGGAAATTTTTCTTTCTTTAAAGAAAAACTGAACGAATGGATTGGCGCTTAAAAATTGACTATGGTTGGTATAAGTTGTTTTCTCTATGTTTTCAGACAAATTGAGCAATAGTTCATCTTTTGCATTGACGAAAAGTTTTCCGCCATTGTTTTTGATATAATGATACAATTCATTTTTTGTTTTAATCACTCCTTCGTATCCACCAAAACCTTCTAGGTGTGCCTTGCCAATATTGGTGATGATTCCAAAGTTGGGTTTTGCTATGTTGCTTAAAAAAGTAATTTCACCAGGGTGATTTGCGCCCATCTCAATAATTAACATTTCTGTGTCCAGAGGAGTTGATAGTAAGGTTAATGGAACGCCAATATGATTATTAAGGTTGCCTTGAGTAGCGTTTGTTTTATACTGTGTGTTTAAAACTGCATATATCAATTCCTTGGTTGTTGTTTTTCCATTAGTTCCAGTAATACCAATAACTGAGCAGTCTAATTGTTGTCTATGGTAATTAGAGAGTTTTTGCAGTGATTCAAGAACATCATTCACTAAAATGTATTGCTCGTTTTTTTGGAATTCTTTTTCATCAATAACCGCATAGCTACAGCCTTCTTGGATGGCTTGTTCTGCAAACAGATTACCATTAAAACTATCACCTTTTAAGGCGAAAAAGATATTGTCTTTTTCAATTTTTCGACTATCTGTGCAAACTCCGCTAGAGTTTAAAAAGTGGTGATATAGTTCTTGAGTTGTCATCTTAAGAAAAAACCCCAAGTTTTCTTGGGGTTTTTATTGCTTGTATAAAGATTAGTATCCTTTCTTTCTTTCAAAATCAACAGGTTTGCGTTGATTTTCTTTTAAGAGGCTTGTTGGAGGTCCTAGTCGGTCCATAGCGCAACGGAATCCGATTGAAGCAGTTGATGAAGATTGGTCTAGGAACCTTCTAGTTCCTGGAACCATCCAATAAGCTCTATCGTTCCATGATCCTCCTTTGTATACTTTGGAGTTGTCTGTAACTAAAGATGTTTCTCCGTAAGCATATACATCTAATGTGTTTTTGTTTAAGTCAAATGAATTTTGATTTTCTCTGTCTTTATTGCTAAACATTTTTTCCTCTCCATAATTTTCTTGATTTCTTATTTGAACTTGTTTGCTGTCGTTTATTTCAATTCCTTTAACTATATTATCAGGAGTTTCTCCAAATTCATTTTTGCTTTTATCATTTCCCCACTCATTCATATTTGATATTCTTGAATCATAATCTCCATCTAAAAAGTTGACGTTATCAGCTGAAGAATAATTTCTTCTTTTCCAAAGATTTTTATCATTTGAATGTGAAATATTTGTTTTTCTCATTCTACCTAAAGAATCTGGGTCCAAAAGAAAACGCTCGTCATCTCTGGACCATGTTTGATATACATTTCCTCTAAAAGGATTTAAATCTGTAGTTGTTTGATCAATTAAAGGACGATATACATCCATTACCCATTCAGAAACATTACCAGCCATATTATAAAGTCCGAAACCATTTGGCCAATATGTTCTTGTAGGGCCAGGAATATCTGCATTATCATTTAATTTACTAGCAATACCCATGTTGTCTCCCCTACCTCTTTTGAAGTTGGCTACGATTTCTCCTTTGTTTTTGCTTGATGCATTTCTTACACCATCTCCGTCCCACGGGTACAGTCTTCTTTCAGTTATATTTTCATCTTCAGTATTGCTAACTAATCCTAAGGCAGCATATTCCCATTCAGCTTCTGTTGGGAGTCTGAAGGCAGGGAACAGAATTCCGTCTCTTTCTTGTACAATACGCACTGCATTTTTGTCCCTACCTGCTTTTTTGTTGAAATTATGTATACCTTGTTTTAGATTGGGTAATTTTCTTCGATTTTTTCCTTCGTATTGCCCCATTAAATAGGAATCTGTTGTAAATATATCATCCGTTTCTTGTTCGGCATCTTCCCATAGATATCCGTTGTCAATTAAGATTCTTTCATTTACTCGATCAGTTCTCCATGCGCAGTAGTCAACAGCTTGTTCCCAGCTAATACCAACAACAGGATATTGATGGTAAGCAGGATGGCGTAAATAATGCTCTACAAGAGGTTCATTAAACGCTAGTTTATTTCTCCAGACATTTGTGTCAGGAAGAGCATTCCAGTATACGTGAGGATATGGCCCCTCATCATAGTTTGATCCGTACATTCTTTCTAACCAAAACAGGTACTCTAAATAATCTATGTTTCTTACTTCTGTTTCATCTAGGTAAAACGAACTAACGGTTACGCCTTTAGGGATATTGTTCCAATCGTATCGAACATCTTGCTCAACACGACCCATAGTAAACGATCCTCCCTCTACCAGAACCATGCCCGGAGGGGTGTTCTGTTCTGTAAAGTTTGTAGAAACTTCAAATCCTCCGTGTCTAGGATCGTTGTAGTTCCAACCTGTTGTTTTCGATTTTTCTTGTCCGCAACCAAAAAGGATGGCTGTTCCGGTAAGTATCAACAAATGTTTCTTCATTTTCATCATGATTTTCAATCTTCAATAACTAAAAAGTAGGACAATTTATTGTCTCGTACGATTTGCCTTTGTATCGGCAAGGTAATTTATATGTAAAGGAGAATTCGTGTGCTCCTTGTGTGTTGCTATTGTTTAAGTCTGAAATGGTTACATCATAACTATAACCAAACTTCCAGCTGCTTTGCTCGATTCCTAATAGTAGAATAAACGCATCAAAATTTTCTGCGCTTTGTCTTGCCCATAAACCGCCAACAATAGGTCCTTTAATCACATACACACCGTAGTTTAGCTGCATGAAATCCTGTTGTTTTTGGAATAAGATATTAGGAGAAAAAATAGCTGCGTTTTTTGGACGCACTCCGCTGTTTGTTCTGTATGTTCCATATGGGTTAAGCGGAAAGGCTGCTCCAATGTTTGCAGTCATTTTCATAGGCAGTCTGCTTTCTCCTAAAAACCCTTGGTCTGGTTGCGTAATATGATGAGCGGCAAAGCCAAAGTAATAATCAAATTTATCGTTAGCAGATCCGAATCCCATAAAACCAGATGCGAAATCAGTGAAACCCTTGTTGTCTGCATAGTTGATAATGTCTTCAGCAGTAGGATAAATGAACCCTTGAACAGGGTCAATCATGTCTCCGAACGTAAGTTGAGACCAGTCTACACCTAATTGACGATAAGCTGCTTCAAAACCTGCATTTAATGAGAATTTTTTACTCACTTTCAAGTGGTATGCATATGTAAGGTTGATATGAGTAGTGTTTAAATCTCCCGCTCCAGCAACATCTTTAGCTACTCCAATACCGATACCACCGCCAAGTTTTTCGGCAAACTGATCATATGTTGCGCTATATGTAACATATGTTTTTCCAATCCCAGGCCATTGATTTCTATGATTCAAGCTTAACCTAGGGCAAATATCAGTTCCTGCCATTGCAGGGTTTAGATAAAGTGGATTAGCAAAGAATTGGCTAAACGCAGGGTCCTGTGCTTTTGCTTTGTTGCCAATAGCAACAAATGCGATTAAACAAAGGATAGAAATTATTCTTTTGGTCATAAATGACAAATTTTGATGTCAACAAAAATAAAAAATTATTTCTATGTCCTAATCAAGTGCTTAAGAAAGGAAATAATAAACTTAATTTCAGCTCGTTTCGTATAAAAATCAAAAGAGCATCACAAATATACGATTTAATTGCTCGAGATATGCTAATTTTGACTTTTTCCTTGAGATAGAATGCGAGTTTATAGTTTCATTTTTTTAATATTTATTGTAATTCAGCCTTTAAAAGCCGATGTTGTTGAGTATGTTTTTTTGCAGTGGGATTGCTCGGAAACATTGTTGTTAGAAGGAAGGTCGGTGACTGCAAGCACTATGTTTGAAAAACAATTTGTATTTCCTTTCGATAACCCTGTAAGTGTTTCTTTAACCAACGAAATTTATATTCCATTATCTAATTGTGAAAATAACCACCTGCAAACCCTATCTATGTCGAATATTTCCTTGTTAGAGGTGTCGCAAGGAGTAGAGCGTAAGCAACGAAAAATACTTGTTAGCATATTTCCGTTCAAACAAATTGATGGGGTATGGCATAAGTTGTTGTATGCATCTTTAGAAGTGGAAAAGAAACCACTTCCTCTGAAAAAAAGAGGTGTTTCTAGTTCTGTTCTCCGCCAAGGTGATTGGTATAAGATAGGAGTTGATGTTAATGGGGTTCATGAGATTACATATAATGATTTGCAATCACTAGGCATAGATGTTGTAAATGTTGATCCTGACAAGATTCAATTGTTTGGTAGGCCGGCGGGGATGCTGCCGTTGTTAAATAACGAAGAACGAGTTGAGGATTTGCAAGAGTTGGCAATACAAGTAGAAGGTGGTTCAGATGGTCAATTCAATAACAATGATAAGGTGGTTTTTTACGGGCAATCGCCCAATCAGTGGGAGTACGATTCAATAGGTGGATTGTTTAAACATCAGGTTCACTACTTTTCTGATTTTACATACTATTTTTTAAGGATAAATCATGAGGAAGGTTTGCGTGTGCAGGATGCAACAGTTATTGTGCAGCCTGAAGATATTGTGGTAACCTCTTTTAACGATTACGCGGTTAGAGAGTCGGAAGAGGTTAACTTAATAAAGTCTGGTCGAAAATGGTATGGAGATGCATTTGGTTTTACAAGCAATAGAGAATTTAATTTTTCTTTTCCAAATTGTGATGGTCCTATTCATTTAAAATCTGTGTTTGCTACTGCAGTTCCAGCTCCATATAATTCGGTGTATTCGATTGATTTAAATGGAGAGTCAGTGTTGGTAAATGCATCGGGCACTACAGGTAGTTACACTTTTGCAAGTATTACCACTGCTCAGCATCAATTTCTTGCCTCTAGTAATGTTGAAATATCTATCCAGTTTTCTTCTTCTTATGCAGGGGCTGAGGGGTGGATTGATTATTTAGAGTTAAACACAAGAAGAAAATTGATTTTCACAGGATCTCAACTTTCATTTAGAGATGCTGAAAGTGTAGCTGAAAATGTTGTAGCTGAATTCCGATTGTCAAATGCAAATAACGGTTTGAAAATTTGGAATGTTCAAGATCCCTTGAAGCCTATTAGTATGCCTGTTTTTGTTTCAGGTAGTGTGATGAAATTTAAAGATGGTTACTCTTCTTTGAAAGAGTATATTGTTTTTAATGATGAGTATAAACCTGTACAAGTAGGCGCTGTTGAAAATCAGAATTTACACGCTTTACAAGGACTGGATATGTTGATTGTGTCAGCTCCAGAGTTTGTTTCAGAAGCCAATCGGTTAGCTCAGTTTCATCGTGATAATGATAATTTAACAGTTGAGGTTGTGCAGCCTCAACAGATATATAATGAGTTTTCTAGCGGTTCGCAAGATGTTTCGGCAATTCGAGATTTTGCAAAGTTTCTTTATGAACATGATAGCAAGCCTTTAAAGTACATGTTACTGTTTGGAGATGCTTCTTACGATCCTAAAAATCGAATTCCAAATAACACCAACTTTATTCCTACTTATCAATCAGGGAATTCTCATTCGGAAACTAGCTCTTATGTTTCTGATGACTTTTTTGCTCTTTTAGATGAAGAAGAGAGTATTTCCGAAAACAGTCCGTCCATACCATTTTTAGATATAGGTGTAGGTAGGTTTCCTGTTCAAACAATTGAAGAAGCGCGAATAGCTGTAGATAAGGTGTTTCGTTATCATGAAGAGTTGGCTATGGGTGCTTGGAGGCTGAATGTCTGTTTTGTAGGGGATGATAACGATGTGTCAGAAACGATTCACACTGCTCAGGCAGAAGAATTGGCCGATGAACTTACGGCATCGTATCCATTATATAATATAGATAAGATCTATCTAGATGCATATCAGCAGGAATCAACTCCTGGGGGGCAGCGATGCGAGTCAGTAAATCAGGCGATTAACGAACGCATGGAAAAAGGAGCATTTTTAATCAATTACACAGGTCATGGTGGTGAGTTGGGTTGGGCGCATGAGCGTATATTAGGTTTAGATGATATCAATAGTTGGTCCAATCAAAATAAACTCCCTTTGTTTATGACGGCTACATGTGAGTTTAGTCGTTATGATGATCCTGCTCGAAGTTCGGCTGGAGAAGAAGTTTTTTTGAAAGAAGATGCCGGAGCTATTGCTTTGTTTTCCACGTCTAGAGTAGTTTTTACGGGGGGGAATATGGATTTGAACGAAGCATTTTTATCGCAGCTCTTTCAGAAAAACCCTGATGGTAGTAGGCCTAGAATTGGTGATTTGTTCAGGAAAACGAAGAACACCGTAGCCAATATAACAAGTACGAATCATAGAAATTTCACTTTGCTTGGAGATCCTGCTTTGTGCTTGGCGTATTCTCAATATCAAGTAGAATTGACAGCCGTTCAAGATAGTGTGATGGCATTAGGAAAAGTAACAATGAGTGGAAGGGTAGTTGATGAAAATGGGGTTTTGTTATCTGGATTTAATGGTTTTGTATATCCGTCAGTGTTCGATAAATCGATCAACTATCAAACGCTTGGTCAAGATGCATCACCAGTTATAGATTTTGATTTGCAAAACGCATTATTATTTAAAGGAAAATCTACTGTTAGTGATGGAGAATTTACATTCTCTTTCGTTGTTCCTAAAGATATCAACTATAGCTACGGTAGCGGGAAGGTGAGTTTGTATGCGCAAGGAGAGTTAAATGGGGTGTTGGTACTGTCTCTTATACACATCTCCGAGCCCACGAGACGTAGAGGAAT
>CAXDKI010000029.1:0-7350 GCA_963990215.1 uncultured Flavobacteriales bacterium
TCGAAAGTCTTTCCTCTTATGCTCGTCAATTTTTAGGAAAACTACAAAAACCAGAGGTAGATCAAATACTAGGAATCTCACCTGCTATTGCTATCGAACAAAAGGTAAATACAAAAAACCCGCGCTCTACAGTTGGTACATCTACAGAAATTTATGACTATCTGAAATTACTTTTTGCTAGAATTGGAAAAACCATTTCCCCCGTTTCTGGAAAAGAAGTTAACTCACATCAAGTAAGCGATGTGGTTGATTTCATTTCTAAACATCCACAAGGAAGCAATGTACTGGTTTTGGCACACCGCCATACAGAAAGAGATACTAAAAATCACCTCAACATATTACTTCAACAAGGATTCTCTAGAGTCAAAGTCGGCAACAATATTCATCGAATTGATAATTTATTAGCAGATTACAAAGAGATTGAACAAGATCATTTATGGGTCGTTATTGATAGGCTTTCGGTAAACCAAGAGGAAGACAACCTTAATAGAATGGCGGACAGCATACAAACTGCTTTTTACGAAGGAGAAGGCGGATGCAGTATTGAGATATTAGAGCATTCAATCGCTCATTTCTCAAATCGATTTGAGGCAGATGGATTAGTTTTTGAAAAACCTTCCGATCATCTTTTCAGCTTTAACAATCCATATGGTGCCTGTAAAAAATGCGAAGGATTTGGAAGCGTTATGGGTATAGATGAAAAAAAAGTAATTCCTAATGAATCTTTATCTGTGTACGAAGGGGCTGTAAGCTGTTGGAAAGGAGAAAAAATAAGCAAATGGAAAGATCGCTTCATCATTAAGGCACATGAACATAAATTTCCAGTACACAGACCTTATTTTGAACTGAACGAAGAAGAAAAAGGAATCCTATGGAATGGCTCAAAACGCCTTAAAGGAATAAGACAGTTTTTTACTCAGTTAGAAAAAGAAAAATACAAAGTTCAAAATAGAGTTTTACTCGCAAGATATAGAGGAAAAAGCACTTGTCCTGACTGTAATGGAACCCGACTACGCAAAGAAGCTCTTTGGGTGAAAATAGCCAACAAAACCATTAACGATATTGTTCATCTGCCGTTGCACGAAGCGCTAAATTTCTTTCAAGGTATAGTGTTAAGCGAACATGACCAATTAATTGCAGAACGAGTTCTGAAAGAAATTACTAACCGACTACATTTCTTAAATGAAGTAGGACTGGGATACCTTACACTTAATCGACTATCCTCTACTCTTTCTGGCGGAGAATCACAACGAATCAACCTTGCCACCTCACTAGGAAGTAGTTTAGTGGGATCTGTGTATATTTTGGACGAACCAAGTATTGGCTTACACTCTAAAGACACAGAACGCCTTATCAATGTATTGCAAGCTTTAAAAAATATTGGCAACACTGTTATAGTAGTAGAACACGATGAAGAAATAATGCAGGCTGCAGATGAGTTGATAGATATAGGTCCTGATGCTGGGACAGGTGGTGGAAAAATTGTTTTTCAAGGCAGCTTAAAGGAAATGAATCAAAGCGAAAGCAGCTTGACAGCTCAATACCTTAATCAAAAACTAGAAATAGAGGTGCCTAAAATACGTAGGCAATGGCATCAATCTGTAAAAATAAAAGGTGCTAGAGAAAATAATTTACAACATATAGATGTTTGCTTTCCACTCAACACTTTAAATGTTGTTACTGGTGTAAGCGGTTCAGGAAAAAGCTCTTTAATCAAACAAATTCTTTTCCCTTCTATTCAGAAAAAAATACAAGGGTACACAACCAAAATTGGCGCACATGACAGTTTGGAAGGAGATTATAAAAATATTAAGCAAATAGAGTTTATTGACCAAAACCCAATAGGTCGTTCTTCCAGATCTAATCCTGTCACATACATCAAAGCATATGATGATATAAGAAATCTATACGCTCGTCAAGCACTGGCTCAAGCAAGAGGCTTTAAAAGCGGCCATTTCTCTTTTAATATAGCTGGAGGACGATGTGAGGTTTGTGAAGGAGAAGGAAGTATTAAAGTAGAAATGCAATTCATGGCAGATGTACATCTTAATTGTGAAGCTTGCGATAGTCAAAGATTCAAACAAGAAACACTGGAAGTTAAGTTTGCCGATAAAAGCATTGCCGACATCCTTAACATGACTGTAGAAGAAGCTATCTGCTTTTTTGAAGACAACAAACTTGAGCGAATTGTAGCAAAATTATCACCATTACAACAAGTTGGCTTAGGCTATGTTCATTTAGGACAATCATCAAGCACTTTAAGTGGCGGTGAAGCGCAAAGAATTAAACTTGCTTCTTTCTTGAGTAAAGGAGAAAATGCCGAAAAAACACTTTTCATCTTTGATGAACCTACCACTGGACTACATTTTCACGACATTAACAAACTACTAAAATCCTTCAACGCACTGATAGATAATGGACACTCCATTATTTGCATTGAGCATAATGCTGATATCATTAAATGCGCAGATTGGGTAATCGATTTAGGTCCTGAAGGGGGAGAAAATGGAGGACAACTTTTATTTGAAGGAACACCGGAAGAACTTGTTAAATGCAAGCAATCTTACACCGGGCACTACCTAAAAGGAAAATTATAAACTATCTAAATAAGACTGTAAGATAATAGTGGCACTAATCTCATCCACTAACGCTTTGTTTTGTCTCGCTTTCTTTTTCAACCCACTATCAATTATTGTTTGAAATGCCATCTTTGAGGTAAAGCGTTCATCCACCCTATGTATTGGAATATATGGAAACTCTTTTAACAACCTTCTTACAAAAGGCTCAATAAATCGAGCGCTCTCCGCGGGAGTATTATCAAGATTTTTTGCTTCTCCTACCACAAAAGCACTCACCTTTTCCTTAGTTACATACTGCTTTAAATAGTTAATAACATCCTTAGCATGTACAGTTGTTAAGCCGCTAGCGATAATTTGTTCACTATCAGTAACAGCAAGCCCTACTCGCTTTTGTCCATAATCGATTGCTAATATGCGTGGCATAAGACAAAAATAAAGCTTTTGTCTATCTTTGCTAACATGATAGAGCAACTAAAAAACACCATTGAGGAAGCTTGGGAAAGCCGAGTATTGCTAGAAAACCCTTCTATTCAAGAAGTAATTCGTTCTGTAATAGAAGAGTTAGATAAAGGTCGTTTACGCGTAGCCGAACCAAAAGCAGAAGGGTGGCAAGTAAACGATTGGATAAAAAAGGCTGTTATTCTTTACTTCCCAATTCAAAAAATGGAAACATTAGAGGCTGGTCCAATGGAGTTTAATGATAAAATGAAACTGAAAAGTAATTACGCAGACATAGGGGTGCGTGTCGTTCCTCATGCAGTTGCTCGTTACGGAGCATATCTAGCAAGTGGTGTTATCATGATGCCTTCCTATGTAAATATTGGTGCTTATGTAGATAGTGGGACCATGGTAGACACCTGGGCCACTGTTGGCTCTTGTGCTCAAATTGGTAAAAATGTACACTTAAGCGGTGGCGTTGGAATTGGCGGCGTTTTAGAACCTATACAGGCGGCTCCTGTTATTATAGAAGATGATGCTTTCATCGGTTCTCGCTGTATCGTTGTAGAAGGAGTTCGTGTTGAGAAAGAAGCTGTTCTTGGCGCAAATGTAGTGCTGACAGCCTCTACTAAAATCATTGATGTAACTGGAGAAGAACCCGTAGAACACAAAGGACTTGTACCAAGCAGGTCGGTTGTTATTCCAGGAACGTATCCTAAAAAATTTCCAAGCGGAGATTACGGTGTGCCTTGCGCCCTCATCATCGGTAAGCGTAAAGAAAGTACAGATAAAAAAACATCCTTAAACAACGCTTTACGCGATTATAATGTAGTTGTTTAATGAAGATTGGATTTGACGCCAAACGCGCCTTTTCAAACAATACTGGACTGGGTAATTACAGCCGAGATAGCATTCGTATATTAGGCAGCTTTTACCCAAACAACCAATACCATCTTTACACACCCAAAGGAAAACCTAACCCTCGATTGTCTTTTTTAGAAAATCAAGCGCAATATCATGTACATACTCCGACTTCTTTTCTCCATAATGCTTTTTCAGGTATTTGGCGCTCAGTGATACTAAGTAAGCAACTACAAAAGGATGAAATTGAGATTTACCACGGATTAAGCCATGAGCTACCAAAGGGAATTGAGAAAACAAATATCAAAACCGTGGTCACGATCCACGATTTAATCTTTATCCGTTATCCGAATCTATTCAAAACAATCGATAGAAAAATATACTTCTATAAGTTTTTACATGCCTGCCAAATAGCTGACCATATCATAGCAGTAAGTCAGCAAACCAAAAAAGATATTATGGAATTCTTTTCTATTCCAACAAACAAAATAACAGTCGTTTATCAAGGCTGCAATCAAGCTTTTCAGTCGGAAGTTAGCTCACAGGGTAAAGAAGCTATACAAAACCGCTACCATCTACCCGAAAATTACCTTCTTTATGTCGGAAGTATAGAGGAAAGAAAAAACCTCCTCACCCTACTTAAAAGTATCAAAAACACCAACGATCAGCTAGTAATAATAGGAGAGGGAAAACAATATAAAAAGCAGTGCCTTCAATTCATTAACGAGAACAAAATAAGCCATCGCACACATTTCTTAAGCGGATTATCATTGACTGAAATGGCAGCCATCTACCAATCGGCAGAAATGATGATATATCCTTCAATTTTTGAAGGGTTTGGCATTCCTATCCTGGAGGCTTTGTTCTGTAAAACACCTGTTATCACAAGTAAAGGGGGGTGCTTCATCGAAAGCGGAGGAACCGACTCTTGTTACATCAATCCTTTAGATGAGAGTGAGCTAACCCAAGCAATAAATCAAATTCAATCTAATAAAAGACTAAAGGAGAAAATGATAACAAGCGGCTACCAACACGCACAAAACTTTACGGACGATAAAATTGCTAAAAACCTAATGAATATTTACCAATCTTTGTAGTATGCAAAAGCTCACTGCTATAATACCAACAGGAAATGAGGAACACAATATTGTGGAAGCGATACAATCTCTCTCATTTGCTGATGAAATACTAGTAGTGGACTCATTCTCTACCGACAAAACAGTAGAACTAGCCAAACCACTAGCCACCAAAGTCATACAGCGAGAATACCAAAACTCTGCTTCTCAAAAAAACTGGGCAATACCACAAGCTAAATACGATTGGATATTATTAATCGATGCAGATGAGCGAATCACTCCTGAATTAGAACAAGAAATAAAAAACATTTTATCAAACCAACCAACAGAAAGTGGCTTCTGGATTTATCGCCAAAATCACTTCATGGGTAAAAAGGTACGCTTCAGTGGCTGGCAAGATGACAAGGTTATTCGCCTTTTCAAAAGAGATGAGTGCCGATACGAAGACAAGCATGTACATGCCGAAATTACCACACAAGGAAAAGTCGGCTTCTTAAAAAATAAAATGCACCACAACACCTTTGTCAATATGCAAAACTATCTTTTTAAAATAAGAAGGTATGCCGATTGGCAAAGTAAAGATTACCAACATAAAACTGGAGTTCTTACTCCATACCACTTCCTTATCAAGCCTATTGCTCGTTTTATCAAACACTACTTTTTACAGCTCGGTATATTAGATGGTTTTACCGGTCTTATCATTGCTAGTATACAAGCTTATGCTGTGTTTTTACGCTACGCTAAACTATGGCAGTTAAGAAAATAAATATGAGAGAAGAAATCCAACAAGCACTATCAATATTGAGAGAAGGAGGACTTATCCTTTACCCTACAGATACCGTTTGGGGAATTGGCTGTGATGCTAGTAATCCAGAGGCAGTCAAAAAAATTTATAACTTAAAAAATAGAGCCGACTCCAAATCATTTGTTACGCTAGTTTCTTCCGAATTAATGCTCGAAAGAACAGTAATTGATATACCCGACATAGCTTGGGATTTAATCGATGCTGCTGAAAAACCACTCACTATTATTTACCAAGAAGTAAAAGGCATAGCGCATAATGCTGTTGCTGAAGACGGCTCTTGTGCCATCCGCTTGCCAAAAGATAATTTCTGCCAACAACTTGTAAAAAGACTCAGGAAACCGCTCATTTCTACCTCAGCTAACACCAGTGGAACTCCAACTCCCCAGTCCTTTCAGGATATTGAGCCATCTATTTTGAGTGGCGTAGATTATGTGGTAAATTTGCGCCAGCAAGAAGAAAGCAAGAACATACCTTCTTCCATCATCTTGCTCAAAAAAAATGGCGAAATAAAAATCATCCGATAAGTGAATCTGGCAAAAGAACTCAAGCACCCTATATTCAAAACTATCAGAAAGGCAGCCGACCAACTTAGAGTCGAAACCTATGTGATTGGTGGGTTCGTGCGCGACCTCATCCTAGAGCGCCAAGAACCTAAAGATATAGATTTTGTCTGTGTAGGAAGTGGCATCAAACTAGCAGAAAAAGTAGCCGAACTACTACCAGAACAACCCAAAGTTCAATTCTTCAAAAAATTTGGAACTGCCATGATTAAGCTCCAAGATTTAGAACTTGAGTTTGTAGGGGCACGCAAAGAATCATATCGTTCCGACAGTCGAAAACCAATTGTTGAGGACGGAACATTGCAAGATGATCAAAACAGAAGAGATTTCACGATCAATGCCATGGCCATACAACTCAACAAAGAACAATATGGAACACTGTTGGACCCCTTTAATGGAATGGAAGATTTACAAAACAAAATCATCCGAACACCACTAGAACCGAATATCACCTATTCCGATGACCCATTGCGCATGATGCGTGCCGTACGCTTTGCTACAAAGCTCGATTTTTTCATTGAAGAGAACTCCCTGCAAGCCATCAAAGAAAATACAGAGAGGCTCAACATCATTTCCCAAGAGCGAATTACTGATGAACTCAATAAAATTATTTTAGCCAACAAACCTTCGAAAGGATTTAAGATACTATTCAACACTAAACTACTACACCAGTTCTTCCCAAAAATGGCCGAACTATATGGAGTAGAAGTCATTAACAACAAAGGGCATAAAGATAACTTTTACCACACCTTAGAGGTTCTCGATAATATTTGTGAAAATACAGATGACCTGTGGCTACGTTGGGCCGCCATCCTACATGATATCGCTAAACCAGACACTAAACGTTTCGAAAAAAAGCAGGGATGGACCTTTCATGGACACGAATTCCTAGGATCTAAAATGGTCCCTGGAATATTCCGAAAACTCAAGCTACCGCTCAACGAAAAAATGAAATATGTACAAAAACTCGTTAAACTGCACCTACGCCCCATCGTTCTTGCACAAGAAATCGTTACTGATTCTGCCATTAG
>CAXDKI010000030.1:0-7197 GCA_963990215.1 uncultured Flavobacteriales bacterium
ATAAAACACAGAGTATGATTAGCACTTTTGAAAGTGAAAATACATTTAACTTTTACCTTCTTACATTATTATTTTAATATATTTTATCATGTGATTTTCCTTATTGCTTAAATAAACTTGGGCAAATTATTTAATTGTGTAAATTTGCGTCTATCATATTTTGAATTCAAAACCTAAACACAAACAGAAATGAAAAAGTTATTTGCATTAGTAGCGCTAGTAGGTATGTTTACTTTTGGTGCAAACAATGTAGTATTTGCAGACCACCACTTAGAAGGTGATAGCGCTGCAACAGAGCAAGTTGATGCTACAACAGCAGTAGAAGAAGCAGCGCCAGCGGAAGAAGCAGCGCCAGTGGAAGAGGCTCCTTCTGAAGTAGTAGAAGAAAACCGTTCTTTCCACCAAATAATCAAGCAAAAATTCATTGAAGGAGGCCCTTCTTTCATGGGTATTGTATTGATTTGCTTAATCTTAGGATTAGCGCTTTGTATCGAACGTATCATCTACCTAAATAAAGCAACAATCAACACTGAAAAATTATTATCGGATGTAGAAGGCGCTTTAAAGTCAGGTGGTGTAGAAGCTGCAAAAGATGCTTGTCGTAATACAGCAGGTCCTATCGCAAGTATTTTCTACCAAGGCTTAGATCGTTCTAACGAAGGTATTGATGTAGTAGAAAAATCAGTAGTTGCTTATGGTTCTGTACAAATGGGATTATTAGAAAGAGGTCTTTCTTGGATTTCATTATTCATTGCCCTAGCTCCAATGCTTGGCTTCATGGGTACAGTAATTGGTATGATTGGTGCTTTTGACGCTATTGAAGCAGCGGGTGATATCTCTCCGTCATTAGTAGCAGGAGGTATTAAAGTAGCTCTTTTAACTACGGTATTTGGTTTGATTGTAGCAATTATCCTACAAACATTCTACAACTACTTGGTAGCTAAAATTGATAGCATTGTAAATAACATGGAAGATGCTTCAATCTCATTGATTGACATCCTAGTTAAAAATAAATAATCAAATGTCAGATTTCTTAATTAACGCTGGATTATGGCTCACCTACATCATGGTGGCTGGTGGCGCTTTGGCTGCCATCGCATTTCCTGTGATGTTTTTAGCTAAGAATCCTGAGAAAGCTAAAGGGGCGTTCAAGGGTATGGGAGGACTGATAGCAGTAGTTGTTATCTCTTACATCCTTGCATCTGGCGACATCATGGAATTTCCTGGTTCTGAAAAATTCGGCATGACTGAATCTTCTACTAAAAGAGTTGGTATGGGCTTAATCGCTTTTTACGTTTTAGCTTTAGGAGCAGTGGCTGCTGTCTTGTATGCAGAGTTAGGCAAAGTGTTTAAAAAATAATTATGGCAAGACGAGCAAAAGGTGCTTCTGAGATCAATGCCGGCTCTATGGCCGATATTGCATTCTTGCTCTTGATTTTTTTCCTAGTAACCACAACTATGGATGTGGACACAGGTTTGGCGCGTAAACTGCCTCCAATGCCTGAGGAAGATATACAGCAAGATGATTCTCAAATACATGAAAAAAATATTTATGTAGTACTTGTGAACAAATATGATCAATTATATGTAGAAAAAGAGCTGATGGACATTTCTCAGTTAAGAGCAGGCGCACGTGCTTTCATTAATAATAATGGTCGCGACCCAAAATCTTCAGAGAATCCACAAAAAGCCATCATCTCGTTACAAAACGACCGAGGCACTTCTTACGACATGTATATTCAAGTTCAAAACGAATTGGCTGCAGCATATCATGAGTTACGAGACGCTCGTTCACTCAATAAATTCGGCATGAAGTTTAACGACTTAGCCAAAGACAAGCAAAAAGAGATCAGGAAGGAATATCCTCAAAAAATCTCGGAAGCAGAACCTAAAAACATAGGAGGCGAATAATATGTCGAAGTTTAGAAAAGATAATAGCAAAAGCACTCCGGGCATCTCCACGGCATCCCTGCCGGATATCGTATTCATGCTGCTATTCTTCTTTATGGTAACAACAGTGATGCGCGAAACCACTATTATGGTAAAGCAAAGCATGCCGGATGCTACCGAAATTAAGAAGTTGGAGAAAAAATCTTTAGTAAGCTATATTTACATTGGTGCTCCAGTAGAGCGCATGCAAGGAACATATGGAACAAAAGCGCGTATTCAGTTAAACGATGCTTTTGCTAATGTAGATGACATCGCGCAATTCATTTCCATAGAGCGTGCTGCTCGCGATGAAAAAGAGGTCCCTTTCATGACCACTTCTATCAAAGCGGACAAAGACACTCAAATGGGTATTATAACCGATGTAAAGCAAGAATTGAGAAAAGCTAATGCTTTAAAATTAAACTACTCTACACGCAAGCGAGTGCTGCAAGAATAGGTATTCATTTCTTTATGCCTGCTTTTTAGCAGGCATATCTTTCAATAAGTAAAGTAAGAGCAAGCCTCCTAATCCACTAATCAGAACGACACTTCCTCCTTCTGCACCTAACTTTTCCACACTTGGATTAATTTTATCCATTCCAATAAAATAAGTGAGCAGCACTGCAAAAGCGTTGTTAGTAAAGTGTGCCACTATAGGCAACCATAACGAACCGCTCCAAACTAACATATATCCTAAAACAGCTCCTAGAATAAGGCGGGGGAAAAACCCTAAAAACTGCATATGTACTGCACTAAAAACAAATGCTGTTAGCCATACACTTAAGTGTACTTTTCCATTCCATTTCAAAAATAATTTTTGAATCACACCTCTAAAAAGAAGCTCCTCTCCTACTGCTGGAATTATGGCAATAACCACAAGGTTAATCAATAAATCTAATGGGGTGTCCATTATTAAAAAAGCCTCTGTCATGCGCATAGCTTCGGCTTCTGCTTGTCGAATCCAACTTTCTAAAGACCCTAAAAAAGAGGGTAAGTGAAGTCCTTCGTTCCAAACAGCTAAACCATTAATAAATGGCATAGATAACATCATAAAAGCTACTGCTAATAAAATTTGTTGCCTATTCACATGGTTCCAACCTAACTGATGCTTTGTGAAATAAGCAAAAAGTAGTGGTGGTGCAACAAACAGTCCAATAGCAGAACATCCTTGCATCCACTTCAAAACAGACATTGTATTGCCGACTGTTAAATCTAACATATTAGGCGTTTCCCCTAATATAAAACCTAACATCCCTATAAGATAAAACAACACAAAAGATGCTATCAACAATAGTAAGAGATACACTAATTGCATTTGTATAGATGCTGACTGCCAGATTCCTTTCATTCTTTATTTATTGGTTAGTTTTGCAAAAGCTATTATGAGTGTAAAGATAGGAAATATAGATCTGGGCGATTTTCCCCTTTTATTGGCCCCTATGGAAGATGTAAGCGATCCTCCTTTTCGTGCTTTATGTAAAAAGCATGGTGCAGATGTGATGTTTACGGAGTTCATCTCTTCTGAAGGGCTAATTAGAGATGCTGTTAAAAGCGTACAAAAGCTCGATATTTTTGAGTACGAACGACCTATTGCTATTCAAATTTTTGGTCACGATATAAACTCAATGCGCGAGTCAACTGAAATTTGTGAAAAGGCAAATCCTGACTTTATAGATATCAACTATGGGTGTCCTGTGAAAAAAGTGACTTGTAAAGGAGCGGGCTCTGGCATTTTGAGAGACATCCCTAAAATGGTGAGTATGACCAAAGAAATCGTTGATGCAACCGAACTACCTGTTACGGTGAAAACTCGCTTAGGATGGGATGAAAATTCCAAGTACATTGTTGAAGTATCCGAGCGATTGCAAGATGTCGGCATACAAGCAATCAGTATACACGGGCGCACACGTAAACAGATGTATAAAGGAGATGCCGACTGGAGTTTGATTGCAGCTGTAAAAGAAAACCCTCGCATGCACATTCCTGTTTTTGGAAATGGAGATGTAGACAGCCCGGAAACAGCAAAAGAGAAAAAAAACACCTATGGTGTAGATGGCATTATGATTGGCAGAGGAGCTATTGGCTATCCTTGGATTTTCAATGAAATAAAGCATTACCTCAAAACAGGCGAACACTTAGCAAAACCAACAATGAAAGAGCGTTTGGATTTGTGTAGAGAACACCTTGAATTTTCACTTAGATGGAAGGGAGATTTACTAGGGGTAGTTGAAACACGCAGGCATTATACCAACTACTTCAAAAACATTCCTAACTTTAAGGAATATAGAATGCGTTTAGTGACAACAAATGAACCTCAAGAGATTTTTGCTACCCTGAAAGAAATAGAACTGAAGTTCGGAAATTATCAGTTTGCCTAATGAAAGAAACTCGCATTAATAAATTTTTGAGTGAGGCGGGCTATTGTTCTAGAAGAGCTGCGGACAAGCTGATTGAAGAAGGGCGTGTAACCATCAATGGATCTGTGCCTGAAATAGGTACTAAAATTATTGAAGGAGATGAGGTTTGTGTGGATGGAAAGATCATTAATAAAGCCAAAGAAAAACCCGTATACTTAGCTTTTCATAAACCTGTTGGAATTGTTTGCACTACCGATAATCGAGTAGAAAAAGACAATATTATCGACTATATTGGATATCCAAAACGCATCTTTCCAATTGGTCGTTTGGACAAGCCCAGCGAAGGGCTTATTTTCTTAACAAATGATGGTGATATCGTAAACAAGATTTTGCGTGCTCGAAATAATCATGAGAAAGAATACATTGTAACAGTCAACCGACCTCTTACCCGAAAATTTATTCAGCAAATGAGTAATGGGGTACCTATTTTGGATACTATTACTCGAAAATGTAAGGTAGAGCATATCTCCAAATTCACTTTCCGAATTATCCTTACACAAGGGCTTAACCGACAAATTAGGCGTATGTGCGAGTTTTTAGATTACCGAGTAAAGAAACTGAAACGCGTGCGTATTATGAATGTAGAATTAGATCTTCCTGTTGGTAAGTGGCGCGATTTAACAAAGGAAGAGCTCAAAGAAGTTAACCGACTTTGTATCGACTCTTCCAAAACTTATGAGGATTCTAAATAACCCTCTTTCCCAACTGCTTTGCAGGAATCCAAGAAGCCAAAGCACCTATCAGTAAAACAGTCATTAGCACAAGCATTACATCTTTTGATTGAATAGCCACAGGGTACTGATTAACTACAAACGAACCCTCACCCATTTGCAAGAAGCCCCATTGTAACTGCCCCCAACAAACACCTAATCCTAACAATAATCCAGCTACAGCCCCTATGATTGTTGTCAGCAATCCTTCTATCCAAAACAGTTGCTGTAATTCTCCTTTATTGGCTCCTAAATGAGAAAGAGTTTGTATATCTTTCTTCTTATCAATCATTAGCATACTTAAAGAACCAATGATGTTGAAAGTAGCAATGATAAGAATGAGAGAAAGAATGAGGAAAACAGCTAGCTTTTCAGAGTTTAAAACCTTATGTAAAAAGGCATGTTGTTGGTAGCGGTGCTGCACTTGATACCCATCACCCAAAATGGTTTGTAACTCTTCTTGAATCACCTCCATTTCTTCATCTGCACAATGAATTTCTAAAGCACTCACCTCATTTGTTCTTTCTAAAATTTCTCGCACATATTCTAAAGAAGTAATGACATAGGTTGCATCAAAATCGGCTTGTATACCAAACACTCCTACCGGGATCAATGCGCTTTGCGAAAAAGCGCTTTCAGGTCTCAATAAATGCTTACTGCTGCGTTTAGGAACAAACACCTCCAAAGGATTCATAATGTCTCCTACTCCCATAGAAAGATAGTAAGCAACGCCTTGTCCCACAATCGCTGTCTGCTTAGATGCATAGCCTTCAAAATAATCACCAGCAACCAACATGCTATCTACATTGTTGAGGTTTTTGTAATTCACATCAACCCCTTTTAAGGTCGCAATATATTCTTTGTTTTCATACCTCAACAGCACCCTTTCTTCCAACACTTCAGAATATAACAAATTACGCTCGTTTAATACTGAGGCAATCTCATTTGTCTTGAAAACTTTACCCTCTGCAGCAGTAATTTTAATAGCTGGATCGAAAGAATTATACAGAGAAAGAACTAAGTTTTCAAACCCATTAAACACTGAAAGTACAATGATTAGCGATGCTGTTCCCACCGCAACACCCAACATCGAAATGTACGATATAAGATGTACTACATTAGGCGACCTCTTCGAAAAAAGGTAGCGTTTAGCTATGTAAAAAGGAACATTCAAACTAGTTTTTTAAAAGCGATTCGATTTTTTGAGCATAGTCAACAGAATCGTCTAAGAAAAATTTCAACTCAGGAACTTTACGCATTTGGTTGCGCACACGAGCTGCCAATTTTTTACGAATAGCGTAAGACATATTATTAATTTCAGACAACAACTCCTCTTTATTCTCTACTCCAAAAACAGAGAGATAAGCTCGAGCTACAGACAGGTCTGGTGAAACACGCACCACAGTAACAGACACGAAAGAAGTGCTAAAAAGTGTTCTTCCTTCTAACTGAAAGATTTCGGATAAGTCTTTTTGTAATTGTCTGGATATCTTTTTTTGGCGGGTGCTTTCCATGAGGCAAAGATAGATTTTTTGGTTTTGCAATCGTCAAATTAAATACATTTGCAGTTATGAAGGAATTTTTCCGCATACTGAAATTCGCAAAACCTTATTGGTCTTTCGCCTTAGGAAATATCATCTTTAACATCTTAACCGCTTTATTTTCTTTAGTTTCGCTTACCATGGTAATTCCTTTCTTAGGGTTACTTTTTGGAACGCAAGAAAAAATATATGAAGCACCTGCGCTAAGCTTAAGCCCAGACGCAATCATAAAAAACTTCTATTATCACATAACTCAAATAATTGACAGCAAAGGAGAGGTAGAAGCACTTTTCTTTATTTGCATCATGGTATTGGTAATGTTCTTCTTTAGAAACCTCTTTAGGTACTTGGCGCTTTATTTTTTATCCCCTATTCGTAATGGTGTAGTGAAGGATATCCGCGATGCGCTACACAAAAAAGTATTGGCATTACCCATTGGGTACTACACTGAAAAGCGAAAAGGAGACATCATTTCTAGAATGACTGCCGACCTTGTAGAAATCGAATGGTCTATCATGAGTTCGCTAGAAATGATTTTTAAAGACCCTTTAAACTGTCTCTTATACACATCTCCGAGCCCACGAGACGTAGAGGAATGTG
>CAXDKI010000031.1:0-7140 GCA_963990215.1 uncultured Flavobacteriales bacterium
AACACAATAAAAAAACCACTCAATGAGTGGTTTTTTTGGTTTTATAATTAGTTCATGCAGTCTAAGCGGGTGTTTTTGGGATGACTCCAAAAGGCATGATGCGCTTCTAATACGCCTCCATCTACCTCTTTATCTACCGATGGTAAATCAATTAAAAGATGCTTTACCCCTTGTTCTTTTAAAAAATGTGCGGCTTCCTTTTGTAAGTAAGGAGGGTTGCTATTGGAGTATTTTCTACACAATTTTTCCTTACTGTTAGGTAGGGTGCGAATAACAATGGCTTCCGTTGCTATCCATCTTTTTTGGATACTTTCTAGTGTGATAACTCGGTCTTCTCCTTCTTGTTGTGGTGTTATACTTTTTACCTCTGCAGTGAAGAAAAATTGTTGTACACATTGATTTACAGAATGCTTTTCTTGCGAGATATGCCCTACACATTCGGTATGCGTGCCGTGCCCATGCGGATTAAAAGCAATGTTGAAGAAATTGACAGAACCCCCTTGTCTTACTTCCCCTATCCAATCTCCCATCACTACGGGTTCCATTTTTACTACTGGCACATACCAAGCAGTTGGGTTGTCGGATCCGTTTTTTAGCGGTATAGATAGGTCAATAGGACGGCTTAAATCTACTTGAAAAGAGTGGCCTTTATGTTCAATAGTTGCCTTCATAGTTATCAAAGATACTTAATCCACCCAAAATAAATCGGTTGCAATATTGTCTGCCATCAATTTGCCTTTTTGACTTAAAGTGATTATTTCATTATTTCTTAATAAATAACGAGAATCAATCCATTTTTGAGCAGAATTCAGTAAAAAACGTTCAAAATTGTTGGAAAATTGAGATTTTACAAAATTTGTATTTACCCCCCAAATGGTGCGCAAAGTGGTTAAAATGTAATCGTTATAGCGTTGTTTTTCGTTCAGTTTTTCTGTTTCTGCTGGGACAAGCCCTTTAGCAACTTGCTGTATGTAGCGCACGTTGTTGGCGATATTCCATTGCCGATGCGTTCCATTAAAGGAGTGTGCTGAAGGGCCCAACCCAAGATATTTCTCGCCTTTCCAATAGTTGCTGTTGTGTTGCGAATAAAATCCTTCTTGGGCAAAATTGGATATTTCGTATTGAGTGAAGCTGGCTTTTGGTAAAGTTTTCATAAGCTGTATGAACTGCCTAGCGCTTCTTTCTTCTTCTATAGGAGCACATTTTTTGTCTTCAATTAAGTGATGAAGAGCTGTATTTTCTTCTACCGTTAAGGCATAGGCGGATATATGAGAAACAGCTAGATCTATGGCTGTTTGCATGTTTTCCTGCCAATCGTTATCGGATAGCGTAGGAGTTCCGTAAATCAAATCGATTGTAATGTTTTTCCAGCCTGCATCCTGTACGCGTTTAATGCTGCTTAAAGCTTCTTCGGCATTGTGCGCTCGGTTCATGAATTTTAAATCAGCATCCAGAAAGGACTGCACTCCAATGCTAAATCGATTAATGGGTGTTTGTTTTAATGTTTTCACTTTTTGGGCATGGAGGTCATCAGGATTGGCTTCTAAAGTGATTTCTGCATCAGCAGCAATAGAAAAAGTTTGGTAGAGCACATCAAATAATTGCATCAACTCTTCTTGTTTTAAAATGGATGGTGTTCCTCCACCCAAATAAATGGTGTTGATGGGTTCTCCTTCTAAAAAGTTTTTTTGCAGTGCTATTTCCTTTTGTAAGGCATTTAATAAATTATCTTTTGTATGTAAAGAGGTAGAGAAGTGAAAATCGCAATAATGGCACTTCTGCTTGCAAAAAGGGATGTGTATATAAATGCCTGCCATAGGGCTAAAATACCACAAAAGGATGTATCTTTATTTTTGTTTTATGAAATATATTTGGTGCATATTACTGTTGATATTTGCCTGTCAAAACCTAAATAAGATGACTGAATCGTATTTTGAACATTTAACTCCCGAGGAGAAAAGCGTGATTGTGGACAAAGGAACGGAAGCACCTTTTACTGGAGAATATAATGACTTTTATGAGGCGGGAACATTTGTTTGTCGCGCCTGTAACAATCCTTTGTATGAGTCGTCTGCTAAATTTGATGCCGGCTGTGGATGGCCTGCTTTTGACAAGGTGAAAGAGGGTGCTGTAAATCGTTATTCGGACATGTCTTTGGGTTACGAGCGTACCGAAATTACCTGCGCTAAGTGCGATGGGCATTTAGGACATGTGTTTGAGGGTGAAAATTTAACACCTGAAAATACGCGCCACTGTGTCAACAGTATCAGTGTTCGTTTTATACCACACGAAAAATTATCGATAGCTACTTTTGCTGCGGGTTGCTTCTGGGGTGTGGAGGAGTTGTACAGAAAGCAAGCGGGGGTTTACTCGACATCTGTTGGGTACATAGGCGGACATATAGAAAAACCCCAATACAAGCAAGTGTGTACAGATACAACAGGGCATGCCGAAGCAGTTCAGGTGTGCTTCAATGCGGAAGAGGTGAGCTTTGAAACATTACTCAATATCTTTTGGGATAATCATAACCCTACTACCTTAAACAGGCAAGGACCAGATGAGGGTTCGCAATATCGATCAGCTGTTTTTTATCATTCAGAAGGGCAAAAGACTTTTGCGGAGGAATCTAAAAATACTTTAGATGCTAGTGATCGTTTTTCTAATGCTATTGTAACAGAGATTGTGCCGGCCACTACTTTTTACAGAGCGGAGGAATACCATCAAAACTACTTGTATAAAAGAGGAGCAAGCAGTTGTTCATTCTAGTGTTTATGCATTGAAATACAGAAGGTAGATCCCTTATTGACTTCGGAAGATTTCACATAAATTCTTCCTGAGTGGTAATCTTCAATAATACGTTTTGTTAAAGAGAGGCCCAATCCCCATCCGCGTTTTTTACTGGTAAAACCAGGTTTAAAAATAGATTTGAAAGCATTTTTAGGAATGCCTTTTCCGGTGTCTGAAATATGTACTTTTAGGTAATCGTCTGTTTCAAACAAGTTTATACTGATTTGCCCTTCTCCTTTCATGGCATCAACAGCATTTTTACAAATGTTTTCGATTACCCACTCAAATAAAACTGCGTTTACAGGAATGTAGAGCTGAGAGTTTTCTGTGTTGAGGGTGATGGTTACTTTATTAGATAATCGATGTTGTAAATAACTCACGGTATTCATTAGCACATCAGAAATATTAACCATCTGTAATTTAGGCTTAGAACCAATTTTTGAAAATCGCTCGGTGATTGTTTCCAATCGTTTCACATCTTTGTCTAACTCTGTAGTGATATTGTCTAAATCAGGTTTTCCTCTTAGTATTTCTATCCATGCCATCATGGAAGAAAGAGGGGTGCCAATTTGATGTGCTGTTTCTTTAGCCATGCCTGCCCACACTTGATTTTGCTCAGATCTTCTAGAACGACTAAAAGCAATGTAAGACACTAAAATAAATAAGAAGATGACCAAAAGTTGTAAAGCTGGGTAGTAGCGAAGCTGCTTTAACAGGTAAGAGTCTTCATAATAAAGGAATTGAGTTAAAATAACTTCGTTGTTCATTTTCACCTCTATCTGAATAGGTTCGTGCACATTTTTCATGCGCTCCAAATGCATTTGCAAATGTTTGGATCCTAAATCAATAGACTCATGTATGTTTCTGCTGCCGATGATTTCTCCAACTTCGTTGGTGAGGATGATTGGGATGGTACTGTTTTCTTGAATGATACGAGTGGCTAAAGCATTATTAACGGGTCCCATTCCAGAATTAGCTAACTGGTAGGTTGCTTCCGCCCATAACTCAATTTTTTTACGCTCCTCTTGGTCGAGTTTGTCTACCAGATAATTGGTGTATAAAAGAGAGGCAGAGCCAATGATAACGGCTGCCATAAAAAGCATCAGCTTCCAGCGTTGTTTTTTAGAATAAATGCTCATCGTCTTCCCACTCGATAATGTTGTTGTAGTCTGGTGTTTTTTCTAGTTCTGAATTGCTATTTTTTTCATTGTCAAACTCTTGATCAAAAGCGTCTTTTATTTCTTGCTTTTGCTTATCTATCCCTTCATTTACACTTTGTCTTACACGATTAAAGTTAAAAGAAATTTTAGGATCATCTACCGTTCCTGTCATTTTCAAGGGAATAATGGTTCCTTTTACTTCATCATTTTCAATTTCTCCAAATTCAGAAATCTGTTTTTTATTCTTCTTCCGCCAGCGCTTACCCATTACCTCATTCAAGGAAAATTCAATTTCATAATCGAGCGTATTGTCAAAAAAATGCGTTCCAGAACCGGCAATATCCATAGCTGAAGAGTGTATTTCCATGAATGGGATCTCTACACTTCTGTTTTTTACTTCTATCTGGTTTTCTAAGGCAGAGAAGCGGATGCGTTTCAGTTCATCTACACTGATGTAGTCCGACATCAATAACATGGGTTCAAACTCAATCAGTTCTCCATCATTGATTTTCATATCCAAAAAAGCGTAGAGGTTTTCAGGTATGGGATTGAAGTAAGCATCCCATTCGGCGCGTAGATAAACATCAGAAGTTGTTTTTCCACGCAAGTGTTTGTGGCGCATGGTTGTTTGTCCGAAATTTTCAAACTCATAAAAGAGCTGTCGCACATTGATTTTGTCTAATTTAGAAGTAGTGATGATTCTGAGGTTTCCTTTTTCTGTTTGACTAAGAGTAATGTGTCCAGTTATATTTCCAGACATACTTTTTAGCTGTACTTCTTTCGCTTTTAAAACACCTTTATTAAAGCTGATTTTGGCTTGGAAGTGAGACATGTGAAACTTCTCGTAAGAAGCGTTTTTTATACTTGTTGTAATGTTTGCCAAGATATTGTTTGGCATGATGAAAGGAGTAGATTCTTGGGTAGTGTCTGCTTTTATCATTTCGGACATTTTAAGCCAATCAGAACTTAATTGACCGGCAATGTGCAATTCCTTACTTTGACTAAATAAATGTTCGATAGTGCCAACAAATTTGAGCTTACTTTCTTCTCCAGCAGATCCTTTTACACTGTCTATTTCTAAACGATTATTCAGCAATCGCATACTTCCGTCTAAACCGTGAAAAAGAGCCAAAGGTTTGTAGAGGAAAGAGGTGTTTGTAAGCTGAATTTCTACTGATTTTTCTGCTTCCTCAAAAGCTTTTTTAATATTGTTCTTGAGATCTACTTTTCCTTTGTAGCTTGCTGTGATTTTTGCTTTTCCAGATACTTCCTGTATTGGTAGTTTGTAACCCCATTGCTGAATATCAGCCAAATCTAATTCGGTATTGAATTGGGTTTGTATGTGTGGGTTGTTAAAGTTGGAATAAGCCAAAGACCCCTTTAAATATTCACCGTTTACTTGGCAATTGATGGACTGCAAATCAACATTACTGCTTTTGTTATTTCTCTGTTTTCCGTTGTGGTAAATACCTTGGATTTCGGCAGCTTTTATTTGCCAAGGAAAATTAGAATGCATGCTTCCATTTTCAATGTTAAAGTCAGCATGAATAGCTGCTGGAAGATTGGATTCTTTTTGGTTTTCTACATTAATGTTTAGGTCAGCGGTTCCGTCAAGTTGATATGACTGAATGGAGCTTAAGAATCGCTTTGGAACATATAGAAGAGAGGTCTTTATGTCTATGTCTGTTCCGCTTACATTTACGATATAACCATCATGAACTGTTCCGTTGAATTTCAGTTCTAAATCATTGGTTTGTGCAGACCCATTAAAAATGATGTTCTGCTTAGATGCATCTAAAGAAACCCAAGCAGAAAGTGTTTTTTCTTCTAAGTATTTGTCTTGCCTCACTTTGATGAAATCTGTTTCAAAATCACCATTTATTTGTGCGCTAAAAATACCATTTTCAATTGTTCCGTTAAGTTCTGTTTGTGATGCTAAAGCACTGATGTAAAGATTGTTTTTTGCATCGGAATATTGGATGTGTATGTTGTTAAACGAAACATGATTTAAATCTAGAGATTTACCTTGCGAACTATCGCTTTTGCTATGCCATATTTGATAGTTAGGAACACCTTTTTTGTTAAAAGAAATACGTGAGAATCCATTGTGTAATTCTAGCTGTTGAAGCGCATAATTTTCATTGTATAAATCTAAAGCGTTTAGTTTTAGAAACAATTTTTCAGCTTGTATTAAAGTGTCTTTTCGGAAAGCATCTAAAGCCATAATTTTTTTTAACTCTAAACTAGCATATGGGAACTTTTTGATGAGTGAGAATTCAATATCGTCAACTTGAATTGGAGTTCTAAGTTGCTTATTGATGTTTTGTATTGCTAATTGCTCAATTTCATCTTGATAAACATGGGCAATACCAATTCCTATTACACCTCCTAAAAGAAGCAATACAAATACAAAGAAGATGAGTTTTGTGATTAATCGCATTAATTAATACAACGCATAAATTAAGCAGCTGTTGTGTGGCTAATTTAAACCATTTTTAACATTGCAACTTCTTGTTCTGAAAGGAAGCGATGACGCCCTCTTGGAATATCTTTTTTAGTTAGACCACTAAAGTAAACCCTGTCTAAACGAAGCACATTGTATCCGAGTTGCTCGAAAATTTTACGAACTGTACTGTTTTTTCCTTTATGTATTTCGATGCCGACCTCTCTTTTTGGCGCGTTTTTGATGTAAGTGGCTTCCTTCACATAAGCCGTTCCTTCTTCTAGATTGACGCCCTCCACAATTTTCTTAAGATCTATAGATTTCAGGTTTTTGTCTAGCAAAATATGATAGATTTTTTTGACTCCATGTTTGGGGTTGGTCAATTTTTTGACCAACTCTAGATCATTAGTAAATAGTAGAAGCCCTGTGGTTTGTCGGTGTAAACGACCAACAGGGTGCAATCTTTCTTTACATGCACCGCTAACTAATTCCATGACTGTTTTTCTCTTTTTAGGGTCATCTGAAGAGCAGATATAGCCTTTCGGCTTGTTGAGTAACAAATACCTTTTTTTTTCTGATTTAATAAGCTCGTTATTAAATTTTACTGAATCTGAGGGAGTTACTCGGTATCCCATCTTGATCACCACCTCATCATTAATTGTGACTAAGCCTGCTGCAATAAATTGGTCTGCTTCCCTTCTAGAACCTGTCTCTTATACACATCTCCGAGCCCACGAGACGTAGAGGAAT